>JADLHE010000456.1 GCA_020848965.1 Saprospiraceae bacterium | reverse complement strand
ATTGCTGTCGCAATATTCTTCGGATAAGACGGCCTACGAAGCCCAAGTAGCAGCGAGCTACGAAGAACTTCGCCGTAAGCAGCGGCAATTGGAGGGCTTGGAAGGAGCCATCGGGGAGCAGAACAGCAACCTCGAAACCATGCGTGCTGACCTGATGACCCGTGAGCAGCGGGTGGCCGAGTTGGAGCGCCTCGTGGCCGAAAAACAAGCGCAAATGGATGCGCTCCGCAACAGCCTGAACGCTGCCCTGCGTGGCTTTAATGCCGCCGACCTCAGCGTGGAAGAGCGCAACGGCAAAATCTATGTGTCCATGAGCCAGAATCTGCTTTTCAAGACGGGTTCTGACAAAGTGGAACCCAAGGGCATAGAAGCGTTAGGCAAATTGGGCAAGGCGCTCAACGACAATCCCGACATCGAAATCATCGTCGAAGGCCACACCGATAACACAGGCGGGGTGGATTATAATTGGAAACTCAGTACCGACCGGGCACTCAGCGTTGTCAAGGCACTTTCGCTTGGCGGTGTCATGCCCAATAGAATGACCGCTTCGGGCCGTGGAATGCACCACCCCATCGTGCCCAATGATTCGGAGGCCAATAAGGCCAAGAACCGCCGCACAGAAATCATTCTTTCGCCGAATTTGGACAAGATTCTAGCACTCACGAAATAGGGATGAGGAACGAGGAATGAGGGATGACCACGTCGCCCATTCATCCCTCATCCCTCATCCCTCATCCCTGAAAAAATGCTCGCCGCACAGCAACGTATCCAGCCCTATATCCACCGCACCCCGGTGCTGACCTGCCAGACCCTCGACCAAATGGCCGGGGCTTCGCTTTTTTTTAAATGTGAAAACTTCCAGAAAATGGGCGCTTTCAAGATGCGGGGCGCTGCCAATGCTATTCTGCAATTGACCGAAGAGCAGCGGCAACGGGGCGTGGCCACGCATTCCAGCGGCAATTTTGCGCAAGCAATGGCGCTGTCGGCGCAAATGCTGGACATTCCGGCCTATATCGTGATGCCGTCCAATTCACCGGAAGTGAAAAAGGCAGCGGTGCGGGGCTATGGCGGCGAAATCATCGAATGCGAACCGAATTTGGCTGCACGTGAGGAGGCGCTGGGCAAGGTGGTGGAGCGCACAGGAGCCGCCTTCGTCCATCCCTTTAACGACGAAAATGTGATAATGGGACAAGGCACGGCAGCACTGGAACTGCTGCAAGACGTTGATAACCTGGACATTATCATCGCACCTGTGGGCGGCGGCGGACTGATAGCAGGCACGGCATTGGCTGTCCACCATTTTTCACCGAAAACCAAAACATGGGCGGGCGAACCTGCTGGCGCAAACGATGCCTACGAATCGAAAAAAGCAGGTCATATCGTTCCGCAAACCAATCCGCAGACCATTGCCGATGGGCTTCGTACCTCATTGGGCGACAAAACTTGGCCCATCATCCGTGACCATGTGGAACGCATCGTGCTCGTGAGCGAGGAAGAAATCATAGCCGCCATGCGCTTGTTGTTGGAGCGCATGAAAATCGTGGTGGAGCCAAGCGGAGCGGTGGCTTTGGCCGCTATTATGAAGGAAAAAGCACTACTGGCGGGCAAACGGGTGGGCATTATCCTCTCCGGCGGAAACGTTGATTTGAAGGCTTTGGCAGGATTTTTCGGTTAAATTATTGCGCAGCAAACTGGCCTAAGCCTTGTGGCGTTTATGCTTAAAACTTCTGAGATGCGCATTTTCAATACAATTTTCATTCTGCTAGCGCTCATTTTCATTGCCTGCAATAAGTCGGAAGACCTCCCTGCGACGGATGCCGTCATGGTCAAATTTGTGAACAAGACCGGTGGCGACCTCGAAGACCTGAGCGTGAGTAGGGCAGAAGTGGGCGATTTGAAAAAAGGCAAGACCTCGCCAGCATACCATCGCTACGAGCAGTTGGGCCAACAATATGGCTATGCCTTGGTGGAGGCTGTTGGCACATTGAATGGGAAAAAGCACTACACGGGGGCGGCCTGCCAAGGTGTTTGCGGCACGGCATCGGCACCGGAAGGCACTTGGTTGGAGCCGGGCTATTACAAGATAGACGTGCTGGTTGCCAAAAATGAACCGCAAGCCTTGGAGTTTAAGCTTCAATGAACCTGAACGGAACGTGTTCACAAAACAAGTTTAACGCAAGGAACTCTCCTTAAATCGTGTACATTTGCCGCAAAAAAAACAGCAACAAATATTATGAAGAACCTTTCCCTTATTCTCAACATCGTTCTCCTCGCCGCAGTCGCTTACTTGTTTTTCGACAAGTTTTCTGGACCGAAAAAGCCTGTTGCATCGGACGCACCCGTTGTTGTGGACAGCACCGGCAAAGCCAAACCCTTGAGTGTGGTCTATGTCAATATTGACACTTTGCACGAGAAAAGCACGGCTTACCAGACCATTAAAAAGCAGTTGGAAAAGCGTTACGCTGACACCGAGGCATCTTTGAAAGCCAAACAGGCTTCCTTTGAAAAGGAATATAAAGAATATATGGAAAAAGGCCAAACCGGAACCATCACACCCAACGAAGCGCAGAAGTACGAGGAAAGCCTTGGCAAAAAACAGAAGGCCATCGTTGACTTGGAAGAAAGAGCAACCCGTGAAATGAAGGAAGAAACGGACAAATTTGACACGAAATTCGTGGGGGATATAAAGCATTATGCCGATTCCCTGCGCACGGCAAATGGCTATGACTATGTGCTGCTCCATGGTGGCATCGTCAGCCCAATGCTATCTGCCAACGAAGGCTTGGACATCACCCAAGTAATCGTTGATTTACTGAACGCCAAGAAGTAATCGGAAATAAATTTTCCGTTTATTTTCAAAAATGATTTGGTGGAGCGGAACTAAGCTGTATCTTTGCACCCTCATTCAAACAAATGCGTTTGAATCTGTCAATATCGCGGGGTGGAGCAGTTGGTAGCTCGTCGGGCTCATAACCCGAAGGCCACAGGTTCAAGTCCTGTCCCCGCCACAAAAAATAAAAGCCTCAGCATTTCGCTGGGGCTTTTTTTGTAATACTATTTCACAGTTTACATCCTTTGTTCCCGCCATTTTCAAAAACCCCACATCGGCTATCCCATTGACCTAGAAGAGCTTTTCAAATCAGGCAATGAAACCTCAAACCCTTGATTTCTCAAATTCCGGACAGTGTAGCTGCCTTGAAAGCCCCAGCAGGTCGTTT
>JADLHE010000455.1 GCA_020848965.1 Saprospiraceae bacterium | reverse complement strand
TTGGAGGCCCTGAGGCGCTAGGCAGTCGCCAAGGCAGATAGTGTCCTGCACGCTGAAGCTTGGCATTGGCAATTCGTAGTCCGTGCAAAAGTCCAAATCGGTAAAACTAAAATCGGTGAGCGTTCCATTCAGGCTGGTGTCCACTTGAACTTGTTCATTGTCCCAAAAAACGGGGACTGCCCATTCCGGGCTAAAATCGGTAAAGCTGAGGCAGGGGGTGTGAAAGTCGCAGCCCGCTACTTGTCCTAGGCTATCAGTCTTGACTAAGAGCGACCTACCGATGCTATCGAAATTATTGCCACTAAAGGCATAGCCGCCATCCCTGGTCTTGATGGCCTCATTGATGAAAGCATAATCTTGCGAAGCGTGTAAAAACCGTCTTGCCCAGTGAAATTCGCCATACTTGTCCAGTTTTATTGCCAACCTGCCATTGATGGATTGTGAATATGGTACATACAGGAAGCTTTTATCGGGTTGTATCAAAATTTCACCACCGTCTAAGCCGGGCAGGTTCAATTGTTTTGCCCATAGAATTTGTGGGTTGATTCCATTCCCGATGGCAGAAAATCGAATAAGTCCCAAATTCCCCGTATCGGTGCTAAAGCCAGCAATAAGGTATTGGTTGGAGGAAACTTCACTGACTTTCGTGATTTGGAAGTTCTGTATTTTGTTTATCCAAAACCCACTACCGCTATCGTAAAGGTTAAGCAAGAAGGTTCCTCCATCCAAATCATAATGGTTGCCCGTGGCCACCAAGTAATGGCCATTCTGTAAGGTAATGAGGTCAATCACGTAGTCGTCGCTGGGCGAGTCATTCCTGCCGGAGATTATGATATTGCCGTCATGGTCCACCTTTACGATATATATCGCATCATTTTGTGTGGTGTTCAGGTGGTAGTAATCAAATACGGTGACAAACCCACCGTCCGAGGTGGCAGCGAGCGGAAAAGCGTCTTGTGAAAAGGTTTCACCAATCACCACGTCCCAAAGCAGGTTGCCGATGGAATCGAACCTTACCATTGCTAGTTTTTTTAGCTGCTCGAAATACGTACTATCTGGGCCTGTTTGAAGTTTCAACAGTAAAACCACCCCTCCGTCGTTGGTAGCCACTAGGTCGAACACCTGCGAGCCTTTCAGTGCATGGTAATACTTGCCCCAGAGCGGGGTTCCCTGTTCGCTGATGCAAAACAAGCCAGCGGGGGCTTTGTACCCCCCTAGCAGGCCCATGTAGAAATTCCCATTGGTGGCTTGTGCCAATGCGATGGACGAATAGGAAGAGTTGCCAGCGGCGAGGGGGTACTGCTTTTGGAAACTGGGCTGTGCCCGCAGTCCGTGAACTGTGACGGAAAGGAGCAGAACGAGAAAGAGGAGCTTGCGTTTTTCCATGTTGAGAAAATGCGTTGCGATGTACGTTGGCTTAGTAAGCCCGACAAATATACTTTAATCCCGTTCTTTTTTGCACTGGTTGGGATGGCAAATGGGCATTCGTCTGGTGATTGACACATGGGTAGTGCCGAAATCCGTTGCGACCACAGCGGCGTGCTGCGCAAGCGCTGGAAGCCCAAACAGCACCGGGTAAACGGGACGTAATTGCATTTAATGCAGCGCAGCAAACACGCACGACGTCCGTTTTTAGGATTACGCACAACGGGCGAAAACCCGGAACAGGAACAGCGCCAACAGGTGTAAAACGTTCCTAAGGATAGGCACTTTTTGAGAAGGGCAAACCAATAATATCGGCACCGGTTAGCAACCAAACACAGGGATAAGGTGCAAAAATGAAGGCACTCGCAACACTAGTGGAAACACATGTTATATTCGCTCAGGATTAAGCTGTTTGCAGGTAAACCACTTTTAAAAACAAGCTCAAAAATCTGTTAGGTTTTTCAGGAAGGTTCAGATTTTAGATTTAATTGGCGATTTTTCGCCAAATCCGAACATTTTAGGCTTGGGTTGCCCCAAAAATCTAAAATCTCATATCGTCAATCTTATATCTTATATCAAAACAATCAGAAACAATCGCCTCCCCCCTACCTAATCACCACCAGCTTCTCCACCAGCCGCTCATTGCCCACCTCCACTTGGACGATATAAATACCTTGGTCGAGGCCACTTAAATCAATCCATTCGTTCACATAATCCACTTGGCCGAGGCTTTTGCTCAGTACCCGCTGGCCGACTTGGTTCAGCAGCACATACCTCACCGCTGCAGGTTCGGGCATGGCACTGACTTGAAGATTGACTTGGTGTTCGGCGGGGTTGGGCACTAGGCTCAGTTCCATTTTCGTCCCTTCTATTTTAGGAGCAGGGCTTTCGATGACGTTTTGCGAAGCAACCGTAAAAGCGCTGCCGGGGCCTTGGTCGCAAGAGGCAGGGCTGGCGCTGTGCCAAAACTCGTTGACGTTGTTCATTGCCTTGTCAATGTCCCTCGCAATATTGGACGACACCGCAAGATTGAACATAAGACTACCATCGAGGAAAAGGTTGCCGAGGTCAACCAGGCCGCCGATGGTATAGGGGAAATCGTGTGCCGTGCCGTTCGTTTCCACCACCCTCAAAATGCAATCCTCATCGCCGTTGGCGCAAAAGACGATGGTCGGCTCTATTTCAATGCAATCCAAGGGCTGCTGACGGATGCTCGTCATCGAAAGGCCGTTGTATTTCACGTTATAGCGCATGTTCAGCAGCAGGGCCATTGCGTTGCCAGCAAGACTGTTTTTGATGAAACTCAAGCCTTGGGGATTGCAGCCTGTCCCATTGGGGCCACCTGTGCAATTGATTTGGTGGCAATTGGCAAGCGGCTTGGAGAAGCCGATACCCGGCAATAGGTTCACCATGCAGGTGGCATCCGTCACTTTGACGGAACGGTGCGTTCCGCCGATGGCAAAAGGCCCCATGTCCAGCAGCCCTTGTATCATCAGGGTATCGGAAATATTCGGGTTCACCGAATTGCCCGGCTCGCCGCCAGCGATGCCCCAAGCGGCTTGCGGGAAGGTCTCCAGCGGCAGGCATTCCCCGGAGTAGGTGATGCCGCACAGGGAGGGGAACTCGTTGCCGCAGGCATCCGAAATGCGGAAATAATAGGTGCGGCCAAAGGTATAGACGCCGTCGTTGTCGGGGTCTTCACAGTCCCACACCGCCGACCAACTATCCAGCTCGATGTTTATCCCATTGCCGTCGCAAACGTCCACAAAGCCGCCCAGCGCCGCCAGTTCCGCTATTTTCAAGCTGAAATCAAACGAATCGGGACAGGGCAGCTCCTCGATGCAGCCCAGGTTCGCCTCATCCAAGCTGGCAGTTGAAGGCAAGCCACTGGGGCAGTTGCCCGTCGGCGGTTCGTCATTGTTGATATGGTAGGTAAAGCTCCAAGGCTGGCTGTTGCCTGCACAGTCGGTATAAAGGTACGTATAGGTGCGGAGGCCAAAGCAGCCCGTGCCTAGGCCGTCCTCCGTCACGGTAGGGCCAGTTGGCGTGATGGTCAGGCCGCAGCCATCTTGCAGCACGGGAGGTATGGGCGGAATGGCATAGCTGCTGCAACTCACCTCGGCCTCCCCGTTGGCTGGAGGCATGAAGGTACCTCCGAAATCAAAGGTGTAGCTGCGGCTCCATTCATGCGAATTGCCTTCGCAATCGGTATAGGTCCAAGTGTATTTAATGCCAGTTTCGCAGCCGTTGGGGCTGGTTGTGTTGGTAATAACGGGGCCAGTGGGCACCAAAACCACGTCGCAGTTGTCGTAAACCGTGGGCAGCGGCATAGGCACGCCCACATCCGATGGACAATCCACGGTCAAGTTCTGGTTTGGTGGCAGGATGAAATCCTGGTATTCCACCGTGTAAATGAACAGCCAATCGGCAGTGGTATTGTCGCAGTTGGTATAGCGGAAAGTATAGATGCGCTCGCCCTCGCAAACAGGCTTAGGGCTTACATTGACCAAAACCGGGGCGACGGGCGTGTTGCAACTATTGGTCACGGTGGGCGGCGTGGGTACCACATCGGTAAGGTCGGGGCATCCTACCACGGTACCGCCGTTGGCCGGGAGGCTGAAACTTGGCGGCCCGATGGTATAGGTAAAACTCCAAGTCTGGCTATTGCCCTCGCAGTCGGCGTAAGTCCAAGTATAGGACTTGGTTCCCACGCAGGTAACGGGGTTTGGCGATTCGGTCACGGTGGGGCCAGTGGGTGTAATGGCTGCTCCGCAATTGTCCACTACCGACGGCGGGGTCGGCTGCGTTGCCTGTGCCGGACAAGACACGGTTGCCGCCCCATTGGCCGGAAGGCCCGTAAAAGGTTCCCGTTCTATCGTGTATTCAAAACTCCAACTGGCGCTGACGCCAATGCAATCGGTATAGACCCAGGTATAGGTGATGGTTCCCTCACAGGTAAGCGGGCTGGGGCTTGATACGGTACTGGGGCCAGTGGGCGTAATCGGCCCGTTCTGCGGGCAGTTGGGCGAAGTATAAGTGGGCGGCGTGGGCGGCGTGGCAGCATTGGGGCAAGCCACCGTGCCCGTACCATTGGGCGGCATCGGTGCGGTGCAATCAACCGAGAGGGTGAAAGTGCCCGTTGCGCCAGCAGCGCCATGTACCAAGATATAGTAGGTCGTGCCGTTTACCGTGGGAAAAACCACCTGAGACCGCACGCCGCAGTAGTCGTCGTTGCCGTTCACACAGGTCAGTGAGCCGCAACTGCCCGTGTAAACCGACAGGATGGTATTGAAGGATGCGCCACCGCAGGTGCTCACCGTGGCGATATTGCCGTTGCCCGTAAAACTGTACCAAACGCCGGGGAAAATGGCCCCGGTGCAGTTGGGGGCACCCGGTGCATCGGCAGTTGCGTACTGGTTGGTTCCGGTGACGGATTGCCCGCAACCGATGGACTCGGCGTCGGGGCATTCGTCGTTAGGCGGCGGTGGCTGCGAGTTGACGGTGATGGTGATGCAGGACGGCGTCGGGTTTGCGCCGCAAGTGTTCGAGGTGGTCACGCAAAGGTTGGTGGTTCCGGCGGTGGTCCAAGTGACGTCAACGGTATTGGTATTGGAATTGAAAGTGCCGAGTGGGGGCGTCAAGGTCCAATCATAATCGGTTGCACCTACAACAGGGGCAAGCGTGTAAGTGGAAGTGCTGGTGATGGGCACGTTGGTAGGGCCAGCGATGGGGCCGGGGTTGGCGGGCGGGCCGCCCAGCATGGAGCCGGAAATCAAATCTAAGCTATAATCGCAAACATCGCCCGCACAGCCATCCATGACCAAATAGTAAATTTGGCCTACCACAAAATTGGTCGAAGTGAGGATGAATGGGTTTTCGGTGCAAGGACATTGTGTGTCCATGATGGTGTTGATACACCCTGCATAGATACCTCC
>JADLHE010000454.1 GCA_020848965.1 Saprospiraceae bacterium | reverse complement strand
AAACCTATTTATGTTCGACCCCCGTGCCTTTCAGCAATAAAAATTGCAGTTTTTAGAAAAAAACTTTTCATCATTCAATAATGGGCAATATATTTGTCCCACATTTTCACAATGTAAGCTCCTGATAATCATCAATCCAAACAAATTCTCTTGAACATTGCCCCATTTTACTCGTTAAGCGTTTATGTCAAAATAGCTCCTACAAACCTTTTTTTATAACAATTATAGATTTTAGGCGTTGTTGCGAAATAATTTAAATGATTGACCATCAGACAGTTAGGATAAATCAAACATTTTTAAGGCAAAATGCGATGGAATGGCATTTTGAACCAATCGTCTCGGTATCCATTGACTTCATTCAATTTATAAATCAATAGAATCAGCGTAAATCACGTTTCCGTTTTCGCTGCTAAAACTGCCATAAACATGAGAAATTCGACTTCTGGTGCACAGGAAGAAAAATTGAAAAGCGCCATCCAGGACGCAAAAAAGGCTCGAAGGAAAGCTAAAGCTGACTACAAAGCCAAGTTTAAAGAACTAAAAGCTAAATTAAAACCGCTAAAAAAAGCTATTAAAGCTGCGGAAAAAGCTGAGAAGCAAGCCAAGGCTGCACTCAGGGCTTTTGAGGAAAACCATGAAAACCAAACCACAGTAGCTGTGGCCAGCGTTGCAAAACCTGTTCCCGCCGCTGTTGCAGAAGCCGCTGCTCCAAAGCGTCGTGGCCGTCAGCCGGGCTACTCGCCCAAAGCTGCCAAGGCTGCTACCGAAGGTGCAGCACAACCAGCAGCCAAGCCAGCTAAAAGCACTGGTGCTGATGACCTGACCCAAGTAAAAGGCGTGGGCGAGAACATTGCAGTGATGCTTAGGGCGAACGGCGTCAAGTCTTTTTCCGACATGGCTGCAACCAGCTTCGAGCGCTACAAGGAGCTACTGAAAGCCAACGGCATGAGCAAGTTCCGTGACCCATCCCAATGGGCTGCCCGTGCTGCCGAGCTTGCTGGTATGCCAGCACCACCGCCAGCTGTTGAAAAGGCAAAAGCTGCTGAGCCAACCGAGAAGCGCAAGCGTGGCCGCCAGCCAGGCTATTCGCCAAAAGCTGGTAAAGTCGTTGCGAAGCCTGCAACAAGCAAGGGCGGCGCCAATGACCTCACGGATGTAAAAGGCGTAGGCGAGAACATTGCCGTGATGCTGAAGGCCAACGGAATCGCCACCTTCGCCGACATGGCTGCCACCAGCTTCGAGCGCTATAAAGAACTGCTGAAAGCCAACGGCATGAGCAAGTTCCGTGACCCATCCCAGTGGGCTGCCCGTGCCGCCGAGCTTGCTGGTCTGCCAGCACCACCGCCAACTGTTGCAAAGCCTGCTGCTGAGCCAACCGAGAAGCGCAAGCGTGGCCGCCAGCCGGGCTACTCGCCGAAGGCCGCCAAAGCTGCCACCACTGGCACTGCCGTAGCAGCACCAGCTAAGGCCAAGGCCAAGCCAGCCGCAGCTGCTGAGCCAACCGAGAAGCGCAAGCGTGGCCGCCAGCCGGGCTACTCGCCAAAGGCCGCCAAAGCTGCCGCCACTGGCACTGCCGTAGCTGCACCCAAGGCCAAGCCAGCCGCTGCTGCCGAGCCAACCGAGAAGCGCAAGCGTGGCCGTCAGCCGGGCTACTCGCCAAAGGCTGCCAAAGCTGCTAGTGGTGCTGCCGCTCCTGTGGCCGCTCCGGTTAAGGAGGCCGCTCCAAAGGCGCCCGCCAAGCCAAAAGGCCCACCCGCCAAGCCAGACGACCTGACGCAAGTAAAAGGCGTGGGTAGCCGTGTGGCCGAGGCGCTGAACAAGGAGGGCATTTGGACTTATAAGGACATGGCCACCGTCAGCCTCGACCGCTACAAAGAGATTTTGAAGGAAAACAACATGAGCAAGTTCCGTGACCCATCCGATTGGGCCAAGATTGCTACCGAATTGGCAGGAAAGAAATAAGTTCTGCTATTACAGGTTATACATGAGCAACAAAGGCCGTGACCAGCAATGGTTGCGGCTTTTTTGGTTTAAGGTTTAAGGTTTCAGGTTTCAGGGGGGCGCCGACCTCGAAACCAGAGAGGAAAATTTATGCTCAAGAAAAAATTGCTGACAGTAAAGCAGTCACTCCTGAAACCTGAAACCTAATCCCCTTCCATTGTGATTACCCAATCTGATGCCCTGAACGGCTCCCATTCCACCTTGGCCAAATCAACCTCCGCATCAATGAACGGCTGCGAGTGCCCGCCGTTCAAACTGGCCCGGATGCTTCCATACACGGCCACTTCTGCCACGCCCCGGCGGTGCCAAAGGTCACGCAGGTAGTGGGCGAATTGCAGCACCATGTCCGGGTGGGTGAAAATCTTTTCCTGTTGGCGGCTGGTGAGGTAGTCGGCCACTTTCACATTGGTTTCTTCGCCTGTTTTCAGGTCTTTCACCACAAAATGGCCGTAGCCCTGTTTTGAGCGCAGCATCATCCGCCACGAAAACCGGTGGCCCTCCTCCGTCCAAGCCACATCGCCGGGGAAGAGCCAGTGGCGCAGCGGCATTAAGAGGTGGAAGGCAAGGATGGCAGTCAAAGCTAATTTTACTGCTTTTGGAGGATAGGCTGGCGGAACAATGTTGGCGAGGCTCCAAGCCTCGCCAACGTTTGCGGCAGTATTTAACCTGTTCTCCCACCAGTTTTCCACCCGTTGCGGCCATCTCATTTTTTGCTTCGCAAAGGCCCAGACCTGCCTCGGCCAATCGGGCGGGAAGTACAGCAAACTGAGGGCGATGGACAGCCACGGGAAAACGCCGATTTGGAAGAGCAGGGTGTTCGTGAAGTGGAACAGCAACACGAAGCCCAAGGCCCAGGCCCTCGTTTTGCGCAGCAACAAGAAAAAGGGCGCCGTGAGGTCGAGCAAAAAGCCGCTCCATGCCATGAAATAGGCCGTCGGTTTCTGTTCCCAAAGCCAACCGAGCAGCGGCATGTCGCCCCGCCGCTTGAGCCAGTCGTGCAGCGGGTTGGCCTCCAGCAGCCAGTCGGCGTTCAGCTTCGCAATGGCGCCATACACATACACGATGCCCATCATCAGCGGCAGCAGGTACAGGCTCCAAGCCTGTATTTCGTTGCTCCGCAATGCCGGGTTGCGCAGGACATCCCATGAGAAATTGCGGTCAGCGGGCAGGAATATCATGAGGAAGCTCAGCCAACAAAACAGGTAGCCGTGGTTGAGGTAGAGCGCTTTTTCCAGCAGGAAAACATAACTGAAGCCGAAAAAGAAAACCACCGTGCAAACCCGGTACCACCGTCCCACGGCGATGAGCAGCGCCACCACCATCAGTCCCAGAAAGACGATGGACATGAACGGCTCCGGCAGCGGCCTCGCCCACTCGAAGCCCATGTACTTGAACTGGAAGTTTTCGGGCTGAAAATAGCCTTCGGAAAGGTGGTAGTACGCCCAAACCCCCATCAAATCGGCGAAACCGAGGATGCCGAACACGGCCCGGAAAAAGGCGAGGGAGGCGATGTCAACGGGGGAGAAGGGTTTCATAGTTTCAGGTTTCAAGGGGAGGGATGGTTGAAGGAAAATTAACTCAAGAGATTTTAAAACATTTTGTTGAAATGGTTTGACGGGAGTTTGTATCTTTGTGTGAAATTAAGGCGCTTTTTTGAAATGGAGATAAAAGACGTAGCTATTTGGAAACCCATCGAGTTTTCGGAGGCTTGGGAGCGGTGCAGCACTTCCAAGCTGGACGTGCTTTTGCCTTCATGGGTGCGTCGTCGGCAGACTTTGAAAGAGGACTCCAAGGCTTACAACCAGTTCATGGAGCGCCTGAAACGCCAACACGCCATCGAAACGGGCGTCATCGAAAAGCTCTATGACCTGAGCGAAGGCGTCACGGAGACGTTCATCAAAGAGGGCTTCGTGGAATCCTATCTCCAGCACGGTGACACGAACATCCCGCCCCACCAGTTGATGAACTACCTGAACGACAATTTCAGCGCCATTGATTTTGTGTTCGATGTGGTGAAAAACAACCGGACGTTCACGGTCAGCTTTATCAAGGAACTGCACCAACTCATCACCCGCCACCAAGACACAGCGGAGGGGCGTGACCAATTTGGCAACCGCAAGCAAATCGCCTTGCTGAAAGGCAAGTTCAAGGAATGGGAAAACAACCCGACCCGTTCGGACGGCACTCGCTTCCTCTATTGCCCGCCCATCCATGTGGATGCCGAGATGGACAAGTTGGTTGAAATCCTTGCCGACCTTGAAGGACGTAAAGTTCACCCATTGCTGATTGCTACTTGGCTGCACCATGCTTTTGTTGCCATTCACCCTTTTCAAGATGGAAATGGCCGGGTCGCAAGATTGTTGGCGAGCTTGGTTTTGATTAAAAATGAGTTGTTCCCGCTGACGGTGAAGCGCATGGAGAAGAAGCGGTATATTGATAATTTGGAATTAGCGGATAATGGTCAGCCGCAGGGGTTGGTGGATTATTTTGGGGAGATGCAGAAGAAGAATATTGAGGGGGCATTGAATATGAGGTTGGAGGTGGATTTGGCGGAGACGTCACTCGCTGAAATCGTAGGAATGTTAGATGACAAACTCACACTCATTATTCAAAAGGAAAGCGAAGTAGATGAAGATAGAGAAATGTTGTTGATGCAACGAATTGTCCTATTCAACAATGCTAAGGTGACATTCGACGGTGTTGTAAAGACGGCTTTGGATAAAATCAAGAATAATGTGAAATGGGAAGTTTTTGGCGATGAAGAACTTTCGGACAACAAGGATGTATTTGCTCGTCATATTGCTATTGACAATAAATATCATTACAATGACACCTTACCACACGGTACTATTTACTGTAAAATAAATATTCTCGAAAAAAGAGAGTATGCATTGATTATTTCTCTGCACCATTTTGGCAATGATGATTCAGGTATAGCTGTAGGTGCGCTGCTAGCATCACAATCTATTGAAAAAAATTATGAGAAGGCTCCAATAGACTTTATCCCATTACAAATTGCACCATTTACTACTTCTCTTGACACAAACTTATCAATGAGACTTAGAGAGATTATCCCCGAACTAAAAATTTATTTCCAAAATATATTGACCCTAACGCTTGCCCAAATCGCCAGCGAAATTAACCCCTAACAAACAAAAGGATGAATAAAGAAAAGCAATTCGACAGCGTCAAAATGATGCGTAGCATCCGTGAGGAGGTGCAACGAGAACGGGAGGACAACCCCAAACTCATGGAAGAGCGGTTAAAGGAAATCCGCAAAAAAAAACACATCAAAGAAGAAGTTCAAACTGAAAAAACAGAAGCATAAATGTCTCAGCAAGTATCTTACACCGAAGACAATATCCGCTCCCTAGATTGGCGGGAGCATATCCGCATACGCCCCGGCATGTACATTGGCAAGCTGGGCGATGGCTCCACGCCCGACGACGGCATCTACGTGCTCGTGAAGGAGGTCATTGACAACTGCATTGACGAGTATGTGATGGGCTACGGCAAGACCATCGAAGTGACCGTGAAGGACGGCACCGTGGAGGTGCGGGACTATGGTCGGGGCATCCCCCTCGGCAAGGTCATTGATTGCGTCTCGCAAATCAACACGGGCGGCGAGTACGACTCGAAGGCGTTCAAGAAGTCCGTGGGCCTAAACGGCGTGGGTACGAAGGCGGTGAACGCCCTCAGCACCTATTTCAAAGTGCAGGCTGTGCGGGAGGGCGAGACGAAGGTGGCCGAGTTCGAGGCAGGCAATCTGACCAATGACCACAAGCTGGCGAAGACCACCGAGAACAACGGCACGAGGGTCATCTTCCGCCCCGACGAGACGATTTTCCGCAATTTCCGCTTCCGAACGGAGTTCCTGGAGCAGCAGCTTTGGAACTACGCCTACCTGAATGCCGGGCTGAAAATCAATTTCAACGGCAAGGTTTTCCACTCCAAAAACGGCCTGCTCGACATGCTCTCGAACAAGACGCAGGCCGAGCAGTTGCGCTATCCCATCATCCATATCAGCGGGGAGGACATCGAGATTGCGCTCTCGCACGGCAACCACTATGGCGAGCAGTACTATTCCTTCGTGAACGGCCAGAACACGACGCAGGGCGGTACGCACCTGAACGCCTTCAAGGAGAGCATTGTGAACGTGATGCGGAAGTTCTACAACAAGCAGTTCGACCCGAAGGACGTGCGCTCCAGCATCGTGGCGGCCATCAGCGTGCGGGTGGAGGAGCCGGTGTTTGAATCACAGACCAAGACCAAGCTCGGCTCGCAGGACATGGGGCCGCAGGGGCCAACTGTGCGCAAGTTCATCGGCGACTTTTTGGAGAAGGAACTCGATAATTTCCTCCATAAAAACGAGGCAGTGGCCAAGGAACTCCTGCGCCGCATCCAGCAATCGGAGCGGGAGCGGAAGGAGATTGCGGGCATCAAAAAACTGGCGAACGAGCGGGCCAAAAAGGCCAATCTCCACAACAAAAAACTGCGGGACTGCCGTGTCCACCGCAACGACAATCCCAAGAAGGGCGGCGAGGAGGACAAGCGCATGGCCACCACCGTCTTCATCACCGAGGGCGACTCGGCCAGCGGCAGCATCACCAAGGCACGGGACGTGGAATTGCAGGCCGTGTTCAGCCTGCGGGGCAAGCCGTTGAACTGCTTCGGCATGACGAAGAAAATCGTTTACCAAAATGAGGAACTGAACCTGCTCCAGCACGCCCTCAACATCGAGAACGACCTCGAAGACCTGCGCTTCAACCGGGTGGTCATCGCCACCGATGCCGACGTGGACGGGATGCACATTCGGCTGCTGCTGCTTACGTTTTTCCTCCAGTTCTTTCCCGACCTCGTGCGCAACGGCCACCTCTACATCCTCCAGACGCCGCTCTTCCGGGTACGGGACAAGAAGGTGACGCACTACTGCTATAGCGAAACCGAAAAGCAGGAGGCCATTCGCAAGCTGCGGGGCAAGGCCGAAATCACCCGATTCAAGGGTTTGGGTGAAATCTCGCCCGGCGAGTTCAAGGATTTCATTAACGAGAATATGCGCCTCGAACCCGTGGTGCTGCAAGACGACGCCGATTTGGAAAAAATCCTATCCTACTACATGGGCAAGAACACGCCCGATCGCCAGGATTTCATCATTGAAAACCTGCGGGTGGAATTGGATGAGATACCCGACGAAGTCGAAATAGCCGAGGCGATGGGGGCTACGGTGGAAGAGGCGGAGGAGATGATGGCGTGATGGGCAATTGGGTTGGGATTTGATTTTAGCATAAATTTGTAGAAGTCAACTTCACAAATACAATTTGAAAATGGCAAAAATCACCAATATTGATGAGCTAAAGATTGCCGTAGAGGACGCTGCGGAGGCCAAGATTTTTGAAAATGTCTGGATGGCATCGGATGAGGCGAAACAGGAGGCTTTTGCCAATGGGCTTTCCATTGTCGTGCTCGAAGGCAATCAAATCGTGGAAATAGCCCCTGACGGCAAGACCAAGAAAGTATTGAAAACGCTGGATTTGAAACCTGTTCGATTGGAAGGCAACACCTTAAAAATAGCCAAAGATGTTGGTTAAACGCCTTCGGGTTTTCGCTGGGCCAAATGGTTCAGGAAAGTCCACCCTCGTCAGGTTCATCACTTCCAATTTTCACATCCCCTTTGGGTATTTTGTGAATGCTGACAATATTGAAAAGGAGTTGAAGGAAACAGGAGAGTTCGACTTTTCGGCTTGCGACATTCAAGTTACGCTGAGGGGTTTCGATGATTTTGTCAATCAATCCACTTTTAATGAAAAAACGGAAGCGCCACTTTGGAATGTTCCTCCCATTATTTCCAATAACCGACTTTGTATTGACCGGGGAAATATCAACTCCTACCATGCAGCACTGATTGCCGATTTTATCCGGAAATCTTTGTTGGAAAACGGCACTTCTTTCACTTTTGAATCTGTATTATCAGACGCAAGAAAACTTGACTTTTTGGAAAGTGCTAAGAAAGCGGGCTACAGGGTCTATTTATATTATGTGGCAACGGAGAACCCAGAAATCAATATAGCCCGTGTCAAGAACAGGGTCTCGCATGGCGGCCATGACGTGCCAATTGAAAAAATTGTTGCAAGGTATGAACGCTCCGTCCAGCTTCTGCCACACGTTGTAAAGCTTACCAATAGGGCTTATCTTTTTGACAATAGCCAGTCACTTCGGTTCATCGCAGAAATCAATGAAGGTGACAAAATGGATAAGATTCAAGAGCCAATACCAAGTTGGATGGAGGGCCTTTTTTGATATTTTACAAAAAGGAATTGTCAGCATAAAACCAACACACTGACAATTCCCTTTCATTTTACCGCCGCTCCGAAAACAGCCCAGGCTCCCGCTGTGATTTTGCTTCCTTGGCCACCTCCAAAAACTCCTTCCTCCACTGTCCCGGGTCGAAATCCATCGCATCTTCCGTCCAAGCGACGACCTGTTTCCAAGTCAAATCACCCTTGTTTTGCGATTCCTTTAGCAGGAGGCCAGCGGCTGCCACGCTCGTTGCGAAGCGCATGTTTTCGGAAGCATCCTCAAAATCGGTGCTTTGTGCCAAGAGGTCGAGCGAAAAGGCGCTGCTCTCTTGGGCATTGGGCAGTTTGTAGCGGCAATTGATGCGCAGGGCGTCGTCGGCGTTCATGGGTTGGTCGGGTTCGGCCCCTGTGAGCCAAGTGAGCGACTTGGCCACTTCCACCCAAGAACGGGCATTGCTGACGGGTTGGATTTCATAGAGCGCCGTGATGGTCTGGTCGGCTCCGATTTCCCCGGCATCCTTTTGGTCATCGTAGAATTCCTCCCGGTCGAGCAAGCGGTTTTCATAGCCAACGAGACGGTAGGACTGCACCAGTTTTGGGTTGAAGCGCAACTGAATTTTTACGTCCTTGGCCACCGTGAAGAACTTGCCGAACTCCTGCACGAAGACTTTTTCGGCCTGCTGGATATTGTCAATATACTCGTAAGTGCCGTTGCCGTTATTGGCCAATTGCTCCATTTGGGCATCCTGCAAATTGCCCGTGCCGACACCGAGCACCGTCAGGAAAACGCCCGACTTCCTTTTCTCTTCAATCAACTTCACCAGTTCCTCCTCGCTGGAAACGCCCACGTTGAAATCGCCGTCGGTGGCCAGCAGTACCCGGTTGTTGCCCTTGGGCAGGAAGTTTTGCTGCGCAATCTGGTAGGCTAAGTGGATGCCGCCTTCCCCATTGGTGCTGCCGCCAGTGCTCAGACCTTTGATGGCCTTTCGGATTTTCGACACCTCCTTGCCCGAAGTGCTTTCGAGCGCCACACCTGCCTCGCCCGCATAGGTGACGATGGCGATTTTATCCTGTGGCCGCAAGGTTTCCGTGAAGAGCAGGAAGGATTCCTTGAGCAGTTCCAGCTTATCGGGGTCGTCCATAGAGCCAGATACGTCCACCAGGAAGACGAAATTGCAGGCAGGCAAATCCTCCTTGGCAATCTGCTGGCCCTTCACACCCAGTCGCAGCAGTTTATGGCCTTTTGCCCAGGGGCAATCGCTTATTTCACCGTTGAGTGCAATGGGTCGGCCATCCTTCGGGGCGGGGTAGTCGTAGGGGAAATAATTGACCATTTCCTCGATGCGCACCGCAGCGGTCGGCGGCATTTGCCCATGCTGCAAAAAGCGGCGGACATTGGCATAAGAGGCGCCATCGGCATCAATGGCAAAAGTGGAAACGGGCTGTTCGAGGGTGTTGGTGAAGGGGTTTTCGCCATAATCCTTGTAGTTTTCGGAAGCTGACGGCGGTGGAGGAACTTGGCTTTTTTCCATCAAATATTCAGTGGCTGGTGCGGCCGTCGTTGTCGAGGCGTCATGGTAGCGATAAGAAGCACCGTTTTGATTACATGCGGTGAAGAATACCAGTAAAATCAGGAGGAGCATGGTTGCCCGGAACAAAAGAGATGCTTTCATGGAATAAAAATTAAAGCACATTCCAAAACAACCAAAGCCGGACCAGCAGGGGAGGGTGACCTCATGGGATGGCACTTGTCGCTTTGAAAGGTCTAGGTGAAGAGATAATTGGTTAATGTGGTGAAGGATTTAATTGTTGGGTGTGGTGAGATTTTGTTTCAAGTAAGGTTGTCTGGCTTATATTTGCCGTAACCCTTATAATTTTAACACCTAGTCCATGCGTAGCATCGCACTTCTTGTTATTTCTATTTTCACTTCGACCTTGAAAGCGCAAGGCTTGAAAGGAGATTGGCTGCTTAGAGGCAATGCATGGGTTGATCACTATGAAATACCAGAATCCAAAAGCTACCGGGTAAATTATTTTCGTTCTCAAATTGGCTACTATTTCAAAAAAGGGCTTTGCCTGGGCCTTATTGATGAACTAAGATTCAATACCAAGAATTGGTCAAATTATGGAGTACAGCCTTTTTTACGTGCCACCCTGTTCAAAAAGCGATTTAGCCCATTCATGCAACTAAGCGGGGGATGGAAAGAAGGCAAGAACCGAAACAAGCAAGGACATGACTACACAGTTTCATACTTAAACCTTCGTGCAGGAACTGGCTTTCGAGTTGGGAAAATAGCAACCATTGATTTATCCGCCAATTTAATGGTGTTAAATCATCTTTCTAAAGGTAGAGACGAGTATATACCACCAATTTTTTCTTCGTCATTGCATTTGACCTATCATTTTACAAGGGACAATACTGGATTCGACAGCACGACGATAAAAGATGAATATTTCCGAAACGGCGCAAAGACCATCGGGCTGGATGTAACTTATTTCCCAACCGCTTATGGTTCCATCATGATAAATGACCAAGTTCAATTGGCTATGGCTTGGAGTAGTTTCCTTGGAGGCAATGATGATATTGGCAATTATGCTTGGAATCATATCATAACTGAGGTACGGCCTTTTT
>JADLHE010000453.1 GCA_020848965.1 Saprospiraceae bacterium | reverse complement strand
GCATCGAGCTTTTCGACGAGGCCGTGGAGAGCATCCGCACCTTCGACCCGCTGACGCAGCTTTCCGTGCAGAACATCGGGCGGGTGAGCATCGTGCCGAACATCAACACCAAGTTCAACCAGTCGCAGAAGGTCTCGCTGCTCAATGTGCTGGCGTCCAACACCGTCATTTGGATAAAAGACTGGAATGCATTGGAGGAAAAGCTCCAACTCTGCTTTGAAAAAGCCGAGGAATTTGCGAAGACCCTACCGCTGATGGACGAGAGCGAACTGGGGGAAATATTTAGAGACAGGGCTTTTATTCGCCCTCATGAGGTCGTCGAAGATGTGGCTAAGTTTCCACTCGTGAACCTTGGCCCCAGCCTTCAATCCTTCAATCCTTCAATCCTTCAATCCTTCCATTCCAAGTCCCAACCCTCCTTCAACAAGGATTTCAAGCTGCTCGGCAACAATTTGCGGAGCAACACCGAGGAGCGGATAGAGAACTTTATTTTCACCGACAACCCCAAGCAAATAGAGCGCTTCCACGCCATTTTCGAGGACATGGCCGAGGCGGTGGGGAGCGTGAAATTCGAGCCAGTCATCAAGGCCATCCACGAGGGCTTCATTGACCTCGACCTGAAAATCGCTTTTTACACCGACCACCAGATTTTCCAAAGGCACCATCACTACAAGCTGCGGCAGGGCTTCACGGCGGATAAGGCGCTGAATGTCAAGCTGTTGCGGGAACTACAACCCGGCGATTTCGTGGTGCATATTGACCACGGGGTGGGCAAGTACAGCGGTTTGGAAAAAATCACCGTCAACGGCCACACGCAGGAGTCGGTGCGCATTTTTTACAAAAACAACGACGTGCTCTACGTGGGCATCAACTCGTTGCACAAAATATCGAAATATACGGGCAAGGACGGCACCCCGCCCGTGCTCAACAAGCTCGGCTCGGACACTTGGCAGACGATGAAAAGCAAGGCCAAGAAGAAGGTCAAGGACATTGCGAAGGAGCTTATCAAGCTCTATGCGCTCCGCAAAGCCACGCCCGGCCACGCCTTTCCGCCCGACAATTACCTGCAAGCCGAACTCGAAGCCTCGTTCATTTACGAAGACACGCCCGACCAGGAGAAGGCGACGATTGACGTGAAGGAGGACATGGAAAAACCCTACCCAATGGACCGTCTCATCTGCGGCGACGTGGGTTTTGGCAAAACGGAAGTGGCCATCCGGGCTGCGTTCAAGGCCGTGACCGACGGCAAACAGGTGGCCATCCTCGTGCCGACGACCATCCTCGCCTTGCAGCATTACAAGACGTTCAGTGATAGGCTTGCGCAATTCAAACTCAATATTGAGTACGTCAACCGCTTCAAGTCGGCGAAGGAGAAAAAGGAGATTTTTGAAAATACAAAACTGGGCAAGGTGGATATTCTCATTGGCACCCACGCCCTCTTGAGTGCCGATTTGAAGTTCAAGGATTTGGGGCTTTTGGTGATTGACGAAGAGCAAAAGTTTGGCGTGACGGCCAAGGAAAAGCTGCGCAACCTGAAAGTTAACGTGGACACGCTCACGCTGACGGCGACGCCGATTCCCCGAACCCTCCAGTTCTCGCTCATGGCCGCCCGTGACCTGAGCATCATCCGCACGCCGCCGCCCAACCGCCAGCCCATCCATACGGAAATCAGGGTGCTGCACGAGACCATCATCAAGGACGCCATTTACAAGGAAATACACCGGGGCGGGCAAGTCTTTTTCGTGCACAATCGGGTGAAAACGCTGGCCGATATGGCGGGCCTCATCAAGCGCCTCTGCCCCGATGTGGACGTGGCCACGGCGCACGGCCAGATGGAAAGCGACCATTTGGAGAGCACGCTGCTGGATTTTATTGATAAAAAATACGATGTGCTCGTCTGCACGAACATCATCGAAACGGGCCTCGACATCCCGAACGCCAACACGATGATTATCAACGCCGCCAACGAGTTTGGCCTCAGCGACCTGCACCAGTTGCGGGGCCGCATTGGCCGCTCGAACAAAAAGGCGTTCTGTTACCTGTTTGCGCCGCCCATGTCCGTGCTCACGCACGATGCCCGCAAGCGCCTCAAGACCATCGAGGAGCACAACGACCTCGGCTCCGGTTTCGAAATTGCCATGCGTGACCTCGACATTCGGGGGGCGGGCAACCTGCTCGGTTCGGAGCAGAGCGGCTTCATCGCCGACATTGGCTACGAGACTTTCCAGCGCATCCTCGAAGAGGCCGTGCAGGAACTGAAGGAGACCGATTTCAAGGATGTTTTCCAAGAGGATTTGGACAAAAAAGGCGGTTTCGTGCGGGACGTGAACGTGGACACAGACGTGGAAATGCACATTCCCAGCGAGTATGTCAGCAGTGTTTCAGAGCGCCTGCTGCTCTACACGGCCATTGACGACATTCAGGGCGAGGACGAGTTGCAGCTGTTCAGCGAGAACCTGCGTGACCGCTTCGGCCCCGTGCCCGAACCCGTGCAGGAGCTTTTCGATGGCCTCCGCCTCCGCTGGATGGCGAGGGAGCTGGGCTTCGAGCGGGTCATCTTGAAAGACAGCAAGTTACGCTGCTATTTTGTGGAAAATCCGCAATCGCCGTTTTACGATAGCAAGATGTTCCAACAGGTATTCCAATACATTTCCACCGAGGGCGAGAAGATGCAACTGACGTTGAAAAAGACGCCCCGCAGCCTCGTGATGGCGAGGGATGGGGTGCGGACGTTGGCTGGTGCGAGGAAACTATTGGAGGGCGTGCGGGGGAAGGCGGGGGTGTAAGGCAGCGGCTGGCGGTGCTTCGTGCTGAGAATGAAGTAGAAGTAGATTTTTGTGCTGTATTACGGTGGTCGGAGCACGTTTTTGCAGAAAAACAATTTAATGGCGCTGGTTGGCTGGAGCACATCCAACGAATAGCGCTTTTTGGCTAATTTGCCGCCGTTTACCATTTTTAACTAAACAGCAACACCTGTTGCGCAAGCATACTAACCATGAAAAATAGGGCCATTCCACTTGTTGACCTCTCCAAATTCACGCAAGGTACCGAAGCGCAGCGTACCGAGTTCGTGGCCGAATTGGGCAAGGCGTTCCATGAAATTGGTTTCGTGGGCGTCATCAACCACGGCATCCCGAAACAATTGATTGACGATTTTTATGCTGCCAGCAAAGCCTTTTTTGCATTGCCGGAGGAGGTCAAGCGCAAATACGAGATTGCGGGCCTCGCTGGGCAGCGGGGCTACACCAGTTTTGGCAAGGAGCACGCCAAGCAGTCGAAGGTGGCGGACTTGAAGGAGTTTTTCCAGATTGGCCAAGAGCCTGTGGCCGGGGAGGTGGATTCGGCGCATTATGCCCCCAATGTGGCGGTGGCCGAGCAGCCTGATTTCCTGCGCTTGGGCCAGGAACTTTACCGAACTTTTGAGCAATCGGGCGGGCAACTTCTGCGGGCCATTGGCATTCACCTCGGTATCGGGGAGGCGTATTTCGAGCGGCATATCCATCTGGGCAACAGCATCTTGCGGGCCATTTTTTACCCGCCCATCACACAGGAACCTGCCAGCGCCATCCGTGCCGAGCAGCATGAGGACATCAACCTCATCACCCTGTTAGTGGGTGCGTCGGCGGGCGGCTTGCAGGTGCTCACAATGGACAACGAGTGGCTGGAAGTGGTGCCGGAGCAGGACGAAATCGTCATCAACGTGGGCGATATGCTCCAGCGCCTGACGAACAATTACCTGAAATCCACCACGCACCGGGTGGTGAACCCGCCGAGGGAGGAGTGGCACAATCCCCGCTTGAGCATCCCATTTTT
>JADLHE010000452.1 GCA_020848965.1 Saprospiraceae bacterium | reverse complement strand
AACGCCGCCTACGTGATGCGGCAGGAACAAAAAGTGGGTTCTATCGAAGTGGGTAAGGAGGCTGACCTGATTGTACTCGACCAAAATATTTTTGAAATCCCCGCCAACCAAATCAATGGGACGAAGGTGGATTTGACCTACTTGAAAGGGAAAGTGGTTTTTGAAAGATAGGGGTATGGGGTTCATCGAAATTCATCTAAAAAATAAAGCAAGGGCGTGACTTTGGTTGCGCCCTTGCTTTTTGATTTACCCCATCACCGCCCGCTCCCCCAAAAACGGCTGCCGATACACCCGTTTCCCCGTTGCCTTGTATAGCGCATTCGCCAGTGCGCCGAAGATGGGCGGGAAGGGCGGCTCGCCCATGCCCGTCGGGGCGATTTCATTTTTCACAAAATGCACGTCAATTGCCTTGGGCGCTTCGCTCATGCGGATGATGCGGTATTTGTCGAAGTTCGTCTTATCGGGAGCGCCCGCCTTGAAGGTCATTTCACCGTAGAGGGCATTGCCGATGCCGTCCGTCACGGCGCCTTCCGTCATGTTGGCAGCGGCGTCGGGGTTCACCACGATGCCGCAGTCGATGGCGGAGGTGACTTTCTGCACGACGGGCTTGCCGTTTTCCATCGTTAAATCAAGGACGTGTGCCGCATAGCTGGCGTGGCAGAAATAGGCGGCGACGCCTCTTGAAACCCCAGCAGCCACAGGCGTTTTGCCCCAGCCCGATTTCTCCCGAACCAACTCCAAAACGCCTGCATAGCGGGCAGCATCGTAGTCGTTCTTTTCGCCGACGGGGTTTTCCTTGGCCCGTTTCAGCAGTTCGAGGCGGAACTCGATGGGGTCTTTGCCCATTGCCTCGGCCAGTTCGTCGAGGAAGGACTGCTCGGCCCCGGCGATGAAGTTCGACCTCGGTGCCCGGAACGCCCCGACCGTGATGTTCGAGTCCATTTTCCAGTCCTCGGCGAGGTAGTTGTCTATTGCGCCAGCCGGAAAACGGTCAGCGTGGAGCGGGCTTTCGGGGATGCCGCCAGCCTTCACATGGAAAGCGAGCAGTTGGTTGTTTTCATCCAAGGCCGCCCGATAAACGGCGTGGTAGGCAGGGCGATAAACACCGTTGGCCATGTCGTCCTCCCGGCTGTACATGAGTTTGACGGGCGCATTTACTTTTTGTGAAATGAGCGCCGCCTCCACCAGGTAGTGCGAGTAGGCCCGCCGACCGAAGCCGCCGCCCATGCGGGTAAACTCGATTTCGATGTTTTCGACGGGGATGCCC
This sequence comes from Saprospiraceae bacterium, assembly GCA_020848965.1. Taxonomy (GTDB): domain Bacteria; phylum Bacteroidota; class Bacteroidia; order Chitinophagales; family Saprospiraceae; genus UBA6168. The sequence goes on along the minus strand of JADLHE010000452.1, from coordinate 33,361 downwards.
ATCCGTGCCGCCAACGTGCCTTCGATGATGCCGGGGGCTTGGAGCGGGCCAGCCACTTTCACCTTGTCGCCCTTCACGTCGGCGAAGAAGTTCATCGGCTCCATGCAGTTGTGGGCAAGGTGCGGGCAGGAGTAGCTCCGCTCGATGACCTTTGCCGCCTTTTTGAAGGCCGCTTCTGGGTCGCCGTTCCGGCGAACGACCTTGCCGGGCTTGGCGGCCAATGCCTCCATTTTGGCGTGGTGGTCGGTGCTGCTTTCCAGTCCGGCGGGAACGTTTACGGTCTGTTTGCCCGCAAATCCAGCGACCGTCTCTGAGTAGGCAGCGATGGGTTCCCACTCGATTTTCAGCGCTTTTTTGGCCTGCATCACCTCCCAGGTCGAGTTGCCGACGACAGCCACCAGTTCCGGGAAGGCGTTAACGTCGAACATGTTTTTTTCATAGCCATCGTTGTAGGCTTTGATGGTAAAAACGTCCTTGATGCCAGGCATGGCCTTCGCTGCCGAGTCATCCACCGATTTCAGTTTCATACCGAAGGCGGGCGGCTGCGCAATCATGGCGATGAGCATCCCGTCCACCTTGTAGTCCACGCCGAATAGGGGCTTCCCCGTCACAATTTCCTTCCCCCGCACATTCTTCTGCGATTGGCTGATGAGCTTGAAATCCTTGATTTCTTTCAATGTCGGTTTTTCCGGCACGGGGATTTTGGCGGCAGCCGAAGCCATTTCGCCGTAGCCCGCCGATTTGCCGCTTTTTTCATGCTTCAAAACGCCCGCCGAGGTCGTGATTTCCGCTGCTGGCACTTGCCAGGCTTGGGCGGCGGCTTCCTTGAGCATGTGTTTTGCGGCAGCGCCCGCATTGCGCAGCGGCTCCCACTTAGACATGATGCCCCGGCTGCCCCCGGTGAACTGCCCGAACGGCCCGCCCGGGAACTTGACGGTATCGAACGGTGCCATTTCCACGAGGACGTTTTTCCAGTCCACGTCGAGTTCCTCGGCCACAATCATGGGCATGGAGGTCATCACGTTCTGCCCGAATTCCGGGTTGGGCGTGAAGATGGTCACGACGCCGTTCTCCCCGATTTTCAGGTAGGCGTTGAAATTGAACCATTCCTTGGGCATGGTGAGCGCAGCGTCGCTGGAGGCGTTTTGGCAGCCCGTCAGCCAGTTGACGCCGATGACGAGGCCGCCGCTGGCGAGGAGGGTGTTTTTCAAAAAGGTGCGTCTGCTATTGGAAGCTGTCATTGCTGAATTGTTTGATTGTTATTGTAGTCGGGAAATTCATTTCCCGACATTAATCGGAATTCTGTCGGGAAATAAATTTCCCGACTACTAACCCGCCGCCGATTTAATAGCCGCTTTAATCCGAACATACGTAGCACACCGACAAATATTCCCGTTCATCGCCCCTTCTATCTCGGCGTCGCTGGGCTTAGGGTTTGCTTTCAGCAGGGCGGCGGCGTTCATAATTTGTCCGGACTGGCAGTAGCCGCACTGGGCGACGTCATGCTCCAGCCAAGCTTTTTGTACAGGGTGGTCGCCGTTTTCCGATAGCCCTTCAATGGTGGTGACGGCTTGGTTGCCCACCTGCGAAACGGGCAACTGGCAGGAGCGCATCGCCACATCGCCGAGGTGGATGGTGCAGGCGCCGCACTGGGCCACGCCGCAGCCGTATTTGGTGCCGACGAGGTTGAGGTGGTCACGCAGCACCCAGAGCATGGGGGTGGCGGGGTCCACGTCCACTTGCTGCTGCTTGCCGTTGATATTTAGTGTGAAGTTTGCCATGATAAGTGGATTTACGATTTCAGATTTACGAATTACGATTGGGCAACTGCTTGAAAATCAAATATCTACATCCAATTTCAAGTTTGAACTTAATTCAATTTGCCACTTGTGTTGAATTAATTCTTGAATCAGGTTATAGGCTTTGGGGCAAAGAAAGGGTTGAATTTATTAAGAACCTTACAGAAAACAAACGAGGGGTTACGAAAATCAAATGAAGGTGTGCTATTTCCTTGTTTGCACCACTTCCTCCAGCACCCCCCATCCCGTCACGGCTTCCTTCGTCCCAATATTTATTTCGATGATGGAAAACAAGTCGTTCATCTGCGCCTCCGTCATGCCAAGGTGAAGGGCAATGCCAAGATGATTTTTCAGCATCGGCTCCACGCCGCCGAGCGTCACCAATGCCGTGATGGTCGCTACTTCCCGGTCTTGGTAACTGAGCACGTCCCGCCCGAAAATATCGGAAAAGAGGTGCTCTTTCAGGAACACGTCCATTTCGGGGCTGAATGCGCCGTAGCCGGACTTGGGCGGCGTGACCTGTTGCTGCCCGGTGAGGGATTCCAGCACTTTTTTGCCCCTTTCGTATTTGATAAAATCTTCGGGGATGGGCGAGGCGGCACGGCCCATTTCATCGGTGATTCCTTGCGCCTTTCTGGTTTCCAAAACGGCCATCAACGTGTTCAGCCCCTGAATACTGCGGGGAAAGCCGCAATAGGCGTAGAGGTGTACCAGCACTTCCTTGAGTTCATTGACCGTGAGCTTGGCGTCCAGCGCAGCGGTCAAGGCGGTTTTGAGCCGTTCCAAATCGCCCTTGGCGGTCAACGCTGAAATGGCGACGATATAGCGGTGCCGCAGTACCAAAACATAGGAGTTAGAAATTGGCTCTTGTTGCTTCGCAATGCCTGCCGAATACGCCTCCTCGCCCACTTCGTTTAACCAAATTACCCTTCCTTTCAGGTGCTCCGGCGTGATGGCCAATTGCACGAACCAATGGTCGTGCGAAGCGCCGTGCCAATGCTCCACATCGGGCGGGCAGCGCACCGTGTCGCCCTTTCGCAGGATTTGCAACGGCTTTCCTTTTTCTTGATAATAGCCCATGCCGTCCAAAGCCAGCAGTGTTTGCCCGCCGGGGTGCTTGTGCCATTTCGAGCGGGCCTTGGGTTCAAAGACGACGTTTCCGATGGAGGCATTTAAGGTAGAATCGGCTGAGAAAATGGATTTCACCCAGACGGTTCCGGTGAAGTTGCCGCCTGTTATTTTATCGCCCAATGGGAATAGGGTATTGAGCAAATCGGGTGGGGTTTGTGCAGCTATTTTCATGCAGCACAGGGACGCTAAAAGCCATATTTTTATTCTTATGTTTTTCATCAAACTTCACTATGGGTTTAACAACTTCGTAAACGACAGCGACCCCAATTTCCACTTCCCGTCCTCCTTTACATATACCTCCGTCACTTGAAAGGGATTCGTTACTTCATTGCCACCAACCACTGCCAATAAAGTAATTCGATTTAAAAGTATGGCCGTGTTGCCCAATATTTCCACGGAAACTTCGTGAATATCTGCCTTCTTATAATGAATCCCGCCGCTTTTGATTACTTCAAGCTCACGGTCTTTTCCCCAAGTACCGCCCATGTGAACAAACTTGGCTTTTGCATCGAATAGGTCTGACAGTTTAACCACATCTTTATCCGCCATCCACTGCCATTTCTGCTTGGAGCGTTCGATGATTTCCTGTTCGGAGGTCATGCTGTTGGCGTTTTTTGTTTTTGAAAAATAGACTTCATCAGTCACCCTGTCCAGCCATTTTGTCGGCTGCGGTTCGGTGACGGCGACGTAAGTGAACCAAGTGTCCGGCGTGGCGCCATGCCAATGCTCCACCCCCGGCGGGCATTTGAGGGCATCGCCTTTGCGAACCGTTTCCAGCGGCTTGTTCCGCTCCTGAGAGTAGCCAATGCCATCCGTAATGAGCAGCTGTTGCCCGCCGGGATGGATATGCCAATCCAACCTTGCACCGGGCGAAAAAGTGGCTTCCGCAATATTGTAGTGAAAGGTCGAGTCAGCATTGCTCACATGGCTGAGCCAGACATCACCGACGTGGTGGACATTGGCTCCTTTTGCTTCTTTCGGAAAAATATTGCCTTGCTGCGCAACGGCTTGAAATGACAGTGCAATTGATAGGAAAAACAACGAATACAGTGCTTTTTTCATGATTTTCTTTTTTGTAAAGCAAAGGTCGGGAGGTAGCGTTTCCCGCCTACTACGCAGATTACGGTTTTACCTACCAATATTACAGGTCAGCAACTGGCTTACAGGTTAGGGGCGTATTTTTGCTTTAACAGCAATCAAAACGCACATGAAAAAAATATTCGACGTCCCCACCGTACACGACTACAACGCCGACTTCGGCATCGAGACGCTGCACCCCTTGGTCAGTATGATTGATTTTTCCAAGGCGAAAATCCCGCAAAACCGGGGCGATGCCGATGGCGTCCGGTTTGGGTTCTATGCGGTGGCATTGAAGCAGGGGGAACAGTGCGTCATACGTTACGGTCGGAACAACTACGATTACCAAGACGGCACCCTCGTGTTCTTGGCACCGGGACAGGTCATCGGCATTGACAAGAACATCGTGAATGCTCCGATGAAGGGCTTTTCGCTGCTCTTTCACCCCGACCTGCTATTGGGTACGCCGCTGGGCCGTAGCATTCAGGAATACGCCTTTTTTTCCTACGAAGTGCATGAGGCACTGCACATCTCGGAGCGGGAGCGGCAACTCGTGCTGGACTGTTTTTCCAAAATCGAATACGAACTGAACCGGGGGATTGACAAGCACAGCAGGACCCTGATTGCTGCAAATATTGAGTTGCTGCTGGGCTATTGCCAGCGGTTTTACGACCGACAGTTCATCACCCGTGAGCACGCCAACAAAGGGATTTTGGAGAAATTCGAAAGCCTGCTGAACGAGTATTTTACCACCGACAAACCCCGAAGCATCGGGCAGCCGACGGTCGCCTATTGCGCAGCGCAGCTTAATTTATCGGCCAATTATTTCGGCGATTTAATCAAAAAAGAAACGGGCAAATCGGCGCAGGAATACATCCAATCCAAGCTGATTGAAGTGGCAAAGGAGCGGATGTTTGACCCCAGCAAGTCGGTGAGCGAAGTGGCGTATGAACTGGGGTTCCAATACCCGCAGCATTTCAGTCGGTTTTTCAAGCAGCGGGTGGGAGTTGCGCCGGGGGAGTATAGGATGCTTAATTGAGCCTCACAGACTGGAATTGGCAGTTTGAAGGGCACAAACTACTTTTGCTCGACCTTCGTCCGATAAAGCAGCTGCCCAAAAGGTGCGAGGTGGAAATACGATGCTGGCGTCAATCAAAAATGAACAAGGACAATAAGACAATAAACCGGTATAACTTCAATGCTGCCTTGCCTTTCGAAATAGAAGTAAAGCCGCTTCACGTTTTGCATGGGACACATCAAGGATTGTTCACCACACCGCACCGGATTAATTTTTATGATGTCATTTGGTTTCAAAAAGGAAACCCAGTCTGCGTAGTTGATTTTAAGCGCATCGAAGTCAAACCCAATTCCTTGCTTTTCATCAACAAAAACCAAGTGCATTTCTACGAAGATTTTAATGATTGCGACGGCTGGGTTTTACTTTTTACCGACACGTTCTTTTCCAAATCAGTCCTCGAAACCCGCTTTTTGAGCGAAACGGTGCTTTTTAACGATCTATTGAACGTGCCTTATTTTGAATTGAATGTCGGGGACAACACCTTGCCCGACCTTTTTGTGGCTATTCAAAATGAGTTGAAAACCGATAACGACCCTTCGAAATACTTGATTTTACAAAACCTGCTGTTTGTATTCTTATTGCAAGCCGAACGGGCATATCGCAAGCACGGTATGTTTGAAATCAAGAAAGGGGTGGATTTGGAAATCGCAATAATGTTCCGGGATTTGGTGGACAAGCATTTTGCGCAGCAAAGGGGCGTTCATTTTTATGCAAGCCAACTGAACGCTACCGAAAAAGTCTTGCAACGCAGTACTGCGCACGTGTTCGGCAAGTCGCCAAAAGAATATATCAACGAGCGGCTGGTGCTGGAAGCCAAACGACTTTTGCTCCACAGCCAATCCAACACAAAGGAAATCGCCTTCGATTTGGGCTTTGATGAGCCGACCAATTTCATCAAGTATTTCCGAAAATACACCGGGAAAACACCCATCGAATTTCGGGAAACCTACTTCCCTTCCTGATTTTACCCTTCAAAGTCGGGTTTTCACCTTTCCCAGCGCCTGCAGTCGTCGGACTTTTGCATCGTCATTTAAACTAAAATAAATCGAACGATGAAAAGCAATTTCCTTTTATCCGGGCTTGCCCTTGCAAGCATCTTCATTGCCAATTGTGGCTCAACTCATAAAATTTCAACAAAAATGGACGACAAAGCAAAAGTATTGGCTGTGCTCAACAGCCTCCAAACCGGCGACAAAACCGCCGCCGAAACCCATATTTCCGCTGAAAAATACATTCAGCACAACCCACAAGTGCCGAATGGACGGGATGCCCTGGTAGGTTTCCTTCCAGTTTTGAAACAGCAAGGTACGACCGTGAAAACCGTCCGGGTGTTGCAAGACGGCGAACTCGTGGTGGCACACAGCGAGTATTTTTTGTTCGGCAAAAAACAGGTCGGCTTCGACATTTTCCGATTTGATAATGGCAAAATTGTGGAGCATTGGGACGTTTTGCAGGACTTCGTTGAAAAAACCGCTTCTGGCAGAAGCCAATCCGACGGCCCTACCGAAGCCACTGAACCTGGTAAAACCTCCGCAAACAAGTCCTTCGTCACGGCTTTTGCCAGTGATGTTTTGGGAGGCAAGAACCCCGGAAAGGTGGTCGAGTATGTTTCATTGGAAAAATACCACCAGCACAACCCGGCAGTCGGCGACGGTTTGGCTGCATTGGGGCAGGCATTGGAGGGCATGGCAAAAGCAGGTACGCCCATGAAATATACCAAAACGCACCGAGTCATTGCCGAGGGCAATTTTGTTTTCACGCACAGCGAGGGCGAGTTTTTGGGCAAGCACGTTGCCTTTGCCGACCTTTTTCGGGTGGAAAACGGCAAAATCGTGGAGCATTGGGATGCCATTCAGGAGGTGCCCGCAACGACTGCAAGCGGGAACGGAATGTTTTAATTGCCAATAATAATCTGGGTCGGGGTGGCTTGTAGTCGCCCCGGTTTTTATTTTTATTTCCTCGACTCCATCAACTCCGCCAGGCCTTTCCTGCCCTCTTCGGCTTTTTTCGTCCCGATATTTGCCTCAATGATGGAAAGTAAGTCCAGCAATCGTCCATTTCGGGGCTGAAAGCGCCGTAGCCTACTTGGGGGGTGACAAACTGATTGAGGTTTACGACCCTTCCAAGTCTATCAGCGAGGTGGCCTACGAACTGGACTTCCAGTACCCGCAGCATTTCAGCCGGTTTTTTAAGCAGCGGGTAGGAGTTTTGCCGGGGGAGTTTAGGGGGGTGAATTGAAATCAGCCCAATCCAAAACGCTACCTTCGCCCCATGCACCCACTCATTGCCCATTTCCAGCAATACCTCCCACTTAAAGCCGTGGAAAAGAAAATTGGCAAGACAAGCCAGCGGAAAGGCAAGCGACTACAGTTGATTTTGCAATAAGGCTTCACCTGCAAGCATTATACTTTCGTGGTGCGGGGCCGTTTCCAATTTTGAAAACTTGTTTAGTCTTAAATCGAATAAAAGCATCAGAATGTACTGGAAAACTTTAGCAATTCTACTATTAATCGCCTCATTTTCAACTATTTACGCCCAAACTCTCCGATTCGAGGGCCATGAATTCGAAATCTCTAACGTCAAAGCCGCTGTCGTGGATTTTGCGGGCGAGCAGGTGCTTAAAGTCGAGCGAGACTTGGACAAATTGCCCTATGAAAATAAGGATGGGAAAGTGGTGGTGGACGAACCCACTTTCGTGAAGTTGAAAAATTTGGATTTCACGAACGGGGTGATAGAAGTGAAGGTTTTGAGCAGGTTGCTGAAAACAGCGCCATCGTTTGCACGGGGCTTTATTGGCGTCGCCTTCCGAATTGGTGGTGAAAATGACAGGTTTGAGTCCGTTTACCTACGACCCACCAATGGACGTGCCGATGACCAATTCAGGCGCAACCATAGTATCCAATATTTCTCGTACCCTGATTACAAATTCGACCGGCTTAGAAAGGAAGAATTCAAAGGGCAGTATGAAACGTATTCGGACATGGGGCTGGATGAATGGATAACCATGCGGATTGAAATAAATGGCAAACAAACCAAGTTATTTTTGAATAATGGTAAATATCCGGTTTTTATCGTCAATGATTTAAAACACGGTGACAATGCTTCTGGAAATATCGGGCTTTGGGTAGAAATAGGCACCGAAGGTTATTTCAAGGATTTAGAGATTATTCCCGAAGAAAATAATCCCACCACGCCAACTCTCCAGTTAATACGTGCATTTCAGCCGCCTCATATCATAAATAAAACCCCTTATGGCGCCAATGAAAAAGCGGGTCATTATGTGCAAGCAAAAGACGCCAAAATTTATTACGAAGTATATGGCCAAGGGCAGCCCATCGTGCTGCTGCACGGCGGCTTGTTTGGCTCCCTCGTTGAAATGTCGGATTTTATTGACCATTTAAAAGCCGATTATCAGGTCATCGCCATCAACACACGGGGGCATGGTAAGTCCAGCCTCGGCACCGAGCCGCTGACGCTCCAGCAACGAGCCAACGACGCCATGGCGGTCATAAACGCCGTGACGAAGGACAGCGTGACGGTCATCGGCTTCAGCGACGGCGGCTATACGGCCTACCAATTGGCAGCGATGTACCCCAGCCGGGTGAAAAAAATGGTGGTGATGGGCGCTGGGGCATTGTCGCCCGGCGACAGGGAGTTCAATTTCACGGCAGCGCAGGCCGAGCAAATGGACTCCGCCTTCATTGCGCAGCACCTGCGGCTGAACCCCGAACCAGATAGGCTAGAGGAAATGTTCGCCGGGGTTTGCGCCTGCTATAATAAAGTCACGGTTGGGAAAGAAATGCTGAGTTCCATCAAATGCCCCGTGCTGGTCATGGCTGGCGACCGTGACGGCGGTAACCCCGTGGAGCGGGTCGTGAGCGCTGCCCGCCACATTCCACGGCACCAAATCAGCATCATATCGAACACAGGGCATGGGTGTTTTTTGGAAAACTGGCAGGCGGTTTGGGCGAGTGTGATGCCTTTTTTGAGGGATTGAGGGGTAAAGATTGCCGTCCCTCCTTTTCACGCAGGTGCATTACTTCACGTCCTTCATTGCCTTGGCGATGGCAGGCGAAAACGAGTGGAAGGTAGTGGGAAATTTCCCCTATATCCGAAGTTTGGGGTAAATAGGTTTTGGTAAATATTAGGATTGCATCAGCCCTGACACAAGTCACTGGCCAAGCTGATAATTGTCATTTAATAAGCAGCTCACACTCCTTCCCTTTGCAAAATAAAAGATAAAATCATCTTTTTTTCTTTAACTGCATTTTTTCACCAAACACATCCGGTCATGCTATCGAAAAATCAGGCAAGGACTTTTTTTCTGGGGGGAACGGTGGTATTCTTCCTTATCTTCTTGGGGCTGTCTTGGCACACCTTGGCAAGGGAAGTGCCCAAGCAGACCAACGCCCAGAACCTCACGGAATCCGTGATTAGGGGCAAGGAGATTTTTGACAAAAACAACTGCATGGGCTGCCACACCATCATGGGCGAGGGAGCCTACTATGCACCAGAACTCACCAAAGCATACGAGCGCAAGGGCGAAGCCTATCTCAAGACCGTATTGACGGTCAAGGAGCCTTGGGCGCCCCGTGGCCGGAAGATGGTGGCTTATGCTATGTCCGACCAGGATGCCAACGACGTCATTGCCTTCCTGAAATGGGTCGGCGAGGCAGACCTGAACGGCTTCCCGCCCAAGCCTGATTTGCAGAGCAAAGTGCCCGTTCCTTCCAAGTGATTGGCACTGTTTAATTCAATTCCGTGACGCAAGGACAGGCACCGTCAACCATTTGCCGTCCACCGTTCTAAAAATCAATTCAAAATGAAATATAAATCTCAACAAATAGCCTGGTGGTTCTTCGCCCTCAGCGGCGTGCTGTTGCTGCTGCAAATCACCTACGGCTTCATCATGGCTTTCGCCCACCTTGGCTATGATGGGCTGCACGACCTCATCCCCTTCAACGCTGCCCCCGCCACCCACAAGAACCTGTTGGTGGTCTGGATTCTGAGCGGCTTCATGGGTGCTGCCTATTTCATCATCCCCGACGAGGCCGAGCATGAACTGATTTCCGTGCCACTGGCCAAGCTACAGTTTTGGAGCCTCGCCATCGTCGGCGTCGTGGCAGTGATAGGCTTCCACCTGAACTGGTGGGAAGGCCGCAAGTTCCTCGAAATCCCCCGCCCGCTCGACTACCTCGTGGTGGTCAACGTGCTGCTGTTCCTCTACATCATCATCATGACGCTTTGGAAAGGTAAAAAGCGCACTACCACTTCCCTCGTGCTCACGATGGGGCTGTTGTTCGCCGCACTGCTCTACCTGCCTGGTATGATTTGGTTCGACAACCAGACGATGGACTCCTTCTTCCGTTGGTGGGTCGTCCACCTCTGGGTGGAGGGCGTTTGGGAACTCATCATGGGCGGCATCCTTGCTTATTTGCTCATCAAATTGACAGGCGTTGACCGGGAGGTCATCGAAAAATGGCTGTACGTCATCGTTGGCCTGACCTTCATATCGGGCATCCTCGGCACGGGCCACCACTACTATTATATCGGCACGCCGAAATATTGGCTGATGATTGGCGGCATTTTCTCCGCCATGGAGCCACTGGCCTTCCTTGGCATGGCCTTGTTCGCCCTCGCCATGTACCGCAAGGGCGAGAAGCGCCATCCGAACCAAATCGCGCTGAACTGGACGCTCGGCACGGCCATTATCTCCTTTGTGGGGGCGGGCCTGCTCGGCGTGGCGCACACCCTTCCCGCCGTGAACATGTACACGCACGGAACTTTCGTGACAGCGATGCACGGGCACTTGGCCTTCTGGGGTGCTTACGGCATGTTGGTGCTGGGCATGATAACTTACGCCACCCCATTGATGACGGGTCGGAAGCTGTACACTGCGCCTGGTGCCAGCTACGCCTTCTGGCTCTCCAATATTGGCATGATTGGCATGACCACGGCCTTTGCAGCAGCAGGTGTCACGCAGGTTTACCTCGAACGGAAAGTGGGTATGGACTTCATTGACACCCAACAGGCGATGGAGGTACACTTCCTTGTGCTCATCGCTGCGGCCACGCTGTTCACCGTGGGCATCGTCATGTTCGTTTTGAACTTTTTCAAGTACGGCAAGCCGACGGACGAGGCGCTGGAACGGGCATGATTTCAAGCAAAAAGGGCGGGGCATTCATTAGTTGGTTGTTTTTCGAGTTGTGATGAGTTGTCAATAAATTGCGCAGGTGCCTTGCCCTTTTTGCTTGTTTCAAAACACCTCTCTCCCTCTTTGTCATTGCCGAAGGCAACCCGCAACGTCACGAGGGAAATATAAATGCTATTACAACTGCCCTCATTGCATCACGTGTTAGCTTCGGCAATGACAAAATTGTAGATTTTTTAAAATGGAAATTACAACGCAACCATACTACCGCCCAATCGGCAAAGAAATAGAGGTCTTCACCCATTGCCATGAAAACAAGCTGGCCGTGCTGCTGAAAGGCCCCACGGGCACGGGCAAGACCCGCTTCGTGGAGCACATGGCCCATCGCCTCGGTGTGCCGCTCATCACGGTAGCTTGCCATGAGGAGACCTCGGCGATTGACCTCACCGGGCGCTACATCCTCAAGGGTGCTGAGACCATCTGGCAGGACGGGCCACTAACCACCGCTGTGCGCAATGGCAGCATCATCTATTTGGATGAAATAGCCGAGGCCCGCCCCGACGTGATTGTGGCCATCCACTCGCTGACCGACCACCGCCGCCAACTCTTCCTCGACAAAGTGCCGGAGGAAGTGCCCGCCGCCAATTCGTTCATGCTCGTGGCCTCCTACAACCCCGGCTACCAACGTGGCTTCAAAGAACTGAAACCCTCCACCCGGCAGCGCTTCGTCTCGCTTGCCTTCAATTACCCCGATGAAAAATTAGAGCGGGAAATCGTGGAAAGCGAATCGGGCATCGAGCACGCGGATGCCAAGCGGCTCGTTGGCATCGCCAACAAAATCCGCAACCTGAACGAACTGGGCCTGATGGAAACCGTCTCGACCCGCCTCGTAGTGGATGCCGCCAAGCTCATCCATAGCGGGTTGCCCAAGCGGCTCTCCGTGGAAGTAGGCATGATTCAACCCCTCACCGACGACGATGAAACATTGGCGGCACTGAAGGATTTGGCGGATTTGATGATATAGGAATGATAAATGATGAATGATAAATGGTGAATCAGCAGACGCTCCATCTATCATTCATCATTTATCATTCATCATTTTGATGGATGGAACTCGACCAGATACTTTTCAAAAAAATCCTCGGCTTCTACGATAAATGGAAGCTCAGCAACGGCAAAGAAGAAACTGCCCTTGCGGTAAGGCTCGAAGCCATCAGCCCCCGCCTGACGCTGCTTGCCCGTGCGCTGACGGGGCGCAACGTGGACATCCTGCCCGCCGAAAAAGAGGGTGGCTGGAAGGACGATGCGTTCTACCTGCCCATCAGTTTTTCAAAACTGCCCAGCCTGGAGCAGAACCTGTATTTCTATCTCTACCGTGTCGTTTTCTTGAGCATACAAATCCGGGAGCAACTCAATTGGAACAACAAAATGGAAGCCCAAAGCCTTGAAATTGCACAGCAAAAAGCAGCGGCGGCGGCACCCATCATTTTGGGATTTATGCAAGAGGAGTTCCCCTCCGTGGCTCGGTTCTTTTACGAAGTAAAACCCCATTTTGAAGCACAATACGGCGACCCGAAAAGCCGCCCAGAAACCTTTTGGCTCTATGGGAAATACATGGTGAACGAGGGCGTGACCGGCCCACCCGTCACTGCCAATCCCAACGGCGAGGCAGAAGGCACGAACCCGCACAGCCCAACCACCGAGATTGCCTCTAAGCCCGTGGAGGAGGTGGAAGTCATTGCCGTGGACAAAAAAGCGCAGGACGATTACATGCTCACCCACAACTTCGAGAAGGTGGAGACCGCCGAAGAGTTCAGCGGTATCTGGCGGGGCTTCGACGGCGACGACGAACTGGCCGAGCACGCTGAGGCGCTCAACGAACTGAACCTAAAGCACCTCGTTCGCACCGACGAACAGGCGCATTCGGTCTATCGGGCGGAGTTCCGTGGCTCGGTGAAAATCGCCGAAAGCGAGGATGCCGACAATGGCACGACCTGTGTGACCTACCCCGAATGGGACTTGTCCCAAAAGCGGTACAAGCCCGACTACTGCAAGGTTTTTTTGAGCAAAATAAAGGGCGGTGACCTCACTTATGCCCAAAAATGCCTTTCTGAAAACAAGAAAACGCTGAATGGCCTGCGCCGGAAATTCGCCCAAATACATCAGCAGCGGCGCATGGTGAGGCGCATGCCCGATGGTGAGAATATTGACATGGACGCCCTCGTGGACTGGTTCGCCGACCTGCGTAGCGGCCACACCCCTTCCGAGAACATCTATAACTCCACCCGCAAAAAAGACCCCAATATTGCCCTGCTCTTTCTGCTCGACCTCAGCCTCTCCACCGACAGCTACGCCGACGGCAACCGGGTACTCGACGTGGAAAAACAGGCCGTCATCCTCTTCGGAGAGGCACTGAACGAGTACGGCGTGGACTTCGCCGTAGGCGGCTTCTGCTCCCAAACCCGCAACCGCTGCACCTACCACACGCTGAAAGAGTTCGGTGAGGACTGGACGAAGGGCAAGCAACGGCTCGGTAGCGTGGAGCCACAGGGCTATACCCGTATCGGCCCGGCGCTGCGCCACTCGAAGGCGCTCATTGAGGCGCACCCCGCCAGCCGGAAATGGGTCGTATTGCTCTCCGACGGCAAGCCCAACGATTACGACCGCTACGAGGGCCAGTACGGCATTGCCGATGTGCGGCAGGCGCTGCGGGAACTGCACGAGCGACACATCAGTACCTACGCCGTGGCGGTGGAGAGCGTGGCGAGGTATTACCTGCCGCAGATGTTCGGGCAAAACCACTACAATATCCTTTCGCATCCCGACCAGTTGGTGCAGGCGCTGGCGCTGTTGTACCGGCGGATAAACGAGCAATGAAAATGGAGCAGGTTGACCACAAAAACTTCCTCTACCCACCCGGCGGCATCCTCATCTGGATAATCATCCTTGTGGAATTGGTGACCTTCACTGCGGGCATCGGGGCGTTCGCATGGCAGCGCAGCCTCGACCCCGGTTTGTTCGCTGCTGCGCAACAAAACCTCAGTACCAGTACGGGCTTGGTGAACACCCTCGTGCTGCTCACCAGTGGTTTTTTCATGGCGGAGGCCGTGCGCTTGTTGAAGCTAGGGAAAGCGACGGACAGCCACCGCCGGATGATTGCCGCATTGGTTTTTGGGCTGGCATTTTTGGCTATAAAAGGTACAGAATACGCCGGGAAACTGTCGCACGGCTTCGACTTGGGCTACAATAGTTTCTTCACTTTCTATTGGCTGCTCACGGGCTTCCACTTCGTGCATGTGCTGGTGGGTTGCGTGATTTTGGCGGTGCTGGCCCGAAAGACCCGGCAAGGCGTTTACCACCAAAATAACCACGAGGACGTGGAGACAGGGGCGTCGTTTTGGCACCTCTGCGACCTCATCTGGCTGCTGCTGTTTCCTGTTTTATACTTGATGAAATGAAGGATTCCTTGAAATACAATGTCTTTACCTTGGCGCTGCTCGTGCTGCTCACGGCTTCCTCTGGCCTGATGGCTGCTGGTGAAAAAACAGGGTTCGTTTTGGCACTTACCTTGGCAATTGCTGCCTGCGTGAAGGTACTGCTGGTCGTCTGGCAGTTTATGGAGATGAGGTGGGCACACCGGGCGTGGTTAGCCTTGGTGGGCTTGGTGCTATTGGTGTATTTGGGCTTGCTAGCTGTGTTGCGGTAAATTTTTTTTGCCTTTTGATATATAGTTAGGAATCCTAATTATATTTGTGCCATCGTTTCACAATTACCATTTAAAAACATTTCAACATGGCACAAATCAAAGGTTACGATTACGGAAGCGCCTCGCTTGCCACCTCCCCCGTCTCGATGCAAGACCTTGCCTTGCTCAAGAAAACCCTGCTCTGGTCAGATGAAGATGACCGCTACTTGCGCATGTCAGGTGTGTTGCTGGCCGACCAGACCGATGCCGTGCTGGACCTGTGGTATGGCTACGTGGGCGGCAACGAGCACCTGCTTCATTATTTCACAAAAGGAGGCCAGCCAAACATGGACTACCTCGGTGCGGTACGGGTCAGGTTCGGGCAGTGGATACTCGACCTCTGCAACCGCCCCTACGACCAGGACTGGCTCAACTACCAGCATGAAATCGCCCTGCGCCACCACAGCACGAAGAAGAACCAGACCGACGGGGTGGAGGCCGTTCCCATTATCCATGCCCGCTACCTCGTGGCATTCATCTACCCGATTACCGCCACCATCAAGGACTTTTTGAACAAAAAAGGGCACAGCGCCGACGATGTGGACGCCATGCACAATGCTTGGTTCAAGGCCGTGACCCTGACGACTTTGCTTTGGTGCCAGCCTTATTTTAAGGAAAATGAGTTCTAAGACAAAAGCATGCCTGAAGAAAATCGGAGTAGCTGGGTTCCTGTTCTTCCTGCTGAAAGGGTTGGCCTGGCTCTTCGTTTTCTATTTTCTAAAATCGAAAATATGAGAACGTTTCTCCTGCTTATCTTCGCCTTGTGCGGTCTTTCCGCTTTGGGGCAATCACCTTCTGTTTCACCATTAAAAAATGCCACAAAAATGAGCGTAGCGGTCTGGGACACATACGTGAAAAAACGGGACGGCAGCGTGATGCACTTTGACATCCTCGTGCCCTCCACCCTCAAAGATGCCCTCGCCATACACCAGTACGGGAAGGAGTACCTTGCCACCAAAAATGAGTCGAGCGCCAGGTTGGACACAGAGGAATGCCGTTTCTGCCATGTTGAGGACGCTGGGGCCGATGTCAAGGCAGCCATACAAGCAAGTGGCTACTATATCCTCGAAATGGACGACATCCCGGCAGCCTTGCCGACCAACCCGACCCGGCGGGATTTGGTGCTGCACCTCCGTGCACACTATGCCCAATACCGCTTCGCTGACCTGCGGGGCAAAACGGAGGAGGAACTGAAAGCGGTGGTACAATTGGGGAATTAGGAAATTGGAAAATTGAGAATCAGTATTTTAAAATCTGGAAATAAAACCTTGATAGAGTTTTATGAGCAAAAAATCAGCATTCGACACGGTACACCAGCAGGGCAGCATGGGCAGTAAAATCGTGGTGGCCCTGGAGCGCATTTCCGAGGCGTTCCGGGTATTGCTGTGGAACGAAGGCAAGGCAGAGGGGCTTAGCCCCTTACAGGTGCAGTTTCTCATTTTCCTGCTGCACCACCCAGATGGGGAAAAGCGGAAAGTGGGCCACCTCGCCGCTGAGTTCAACATGACCAAAGCCACCGTGAGCGATGCCGTGAAAACCCTATTATCGAAAGGCTTGGTGGTCAAAATGCCCGACCCAGCCGACCAGCGCAGTTTTTCCCTTGCCCTCACTGCCGAAGGCGGGGCGCTCGCCAGCCGGGCCTCTCATTTTTCATCGGAAATCCAAACGCCCATCGAGCAGCTTTCCGAAGATGACCAGGCCAATCTGCTGCTCCACCTGCTCGGTATCATCAAGCACCTGAACCGGGCAGGCGTCATCACGGTGCAGCGCATGTGCTATAATTGCGCCCACTATCGCATCCAAGGCAGCGGCCATTTCTGCCAACTGATGAACACCCCGCTGCAAGCCTCGGAGTTGCGGGTGGACTGCCCGGAGCATGAGGTGGTTATCGGGTAAAATCGCTACTCCCAAAATTTATCCTCCCATTCCTCTACAAACGGCTGCCCATGGTGCAGGCGCTCGATTTCAGACAACTGCTCCGGCGTCGCAACCGACTGTAATTCGGTGAAAAGTACCCGCTCCTCGTAACGGATGTGCGCCGTGAGTTCCTCCTCGATGAGGCTGAGGTGTTTATCCAAGTCATCGCTGGCGGCGAAAAGCCGTTTCAATCTGCGGTGCTCCCGCAATGCCCGCTTGACCATCGGGTGTTCCTTGTCGCCGAGCAGGGGGAAGGCATACCGTTCTTCCAACTCAAAATGTGGCAGCAGTTGCTCCGCAAAGAACCAATCGGCGTAAGCCTTCATCCGCTCCGGGGCTGCCCCTTTGGAAAGCCCGGTGCGGATTTTCCAGCAGAGCAGCAGCCCGTGGTGATGGTCCCTGCTTAGCGGTTGCAGGGAGGGGTACCGTTTCAATGGTTTCGCATTTTCCATCATCAATTGGCCCTTTCTTGCTCCAACTGGATGGCACGGGGGAACATGATATTGTTCTCCAAATGAATGTGGTGGTGGAGGTCCTCCTCAAACTCACGCAGCATGGCGAATGCCACCCGGTAGGTCGTGCAGCCGTCGGCGGGGGCAGTGTAGCCACTGGTGAGTTCAGTGATGCGGGCGAGGCGGTCGCCCTCCACCGAGTGCTCGTGCATCATCATGCGGATGGGGTTCTGTACCGTGCCGAAAGGTGGCGGTGCGGGTTGTTGCTCAGTGGCCAATTTCCTGACGAATGGGAACAGCACCAATTCCTCCTTCTGCATGTGGGAAGCCAGTTCGCTGGCCATGCTGGCAAACTCGTCCCGGATGTCGAACAGTTCCGGGTGGCGCTCGCCATGCACTTTGCAGAGCTTGTTGAGGTACTGCATCAGTTCCGGCGACTTGGTGGCCACATAGCGGTGGTGCTTTTTCTCCACATAATCGGCCAAGAGGTCGAGCGGCCAGCGGTGGTAGTCTGCGCTCGGCTGTTCAGTGGAAGCGGCGGCCTGCCTGACCGCTTCCAGCAGCACTTGTGGGTCAAGGTTTTTGCTTTCGCAAACCTCCGACACGCTGCGCCCGCCTTTGCAGCAGAAGTCAATGCCGTGGGCCTTGAAGACAGTGGCGGTGCGGTAGTCTGCGGCGACGATTTCGCCGATGGTATGGTCTGTACGGATATTCATTTTGTAAAAAAATAATGGTGTTCGCCTGCCGTGGCTGATGCGCCGCCGACACAGAACCCCGGTGAATCTTATTGTTTGCCCCAGTCGCTGATTTCCTGATTGCTCCACAGGTGGGGGAAAAACTTGCGCTGTTGGTACATGGGGTGCAGGTATTTTTTCCATTCGGAACCACCCGTGGCGGCTTTGCCCTCGCCTTTGCTGTCGAGGTAGTGCTGCGCCGTTTCCAAGTGGACGATGGGCCATTCGATGTTGAACATTCGGTCGAAGGCCCTGAGTTTTTCCCGAAGGATGTCAGGCATATCGGGCATTTTGAGCGCTTTGTCCTGGAGGGTGTTCCCTTGCACCTTTTTGGCAAGGGCAACGAACTGGGCAAGGTATTTTTCCTCGAAAAGCCGAAGGGTGAGGGATTTTTTTCCTGTGCTGCGGTCGGTCCCGGCATCTTTCCAATAGACGTTCTCGAAGATGGCTTCGATGTCGGTGGCTTCGCCGAGCCGCTTTTTACCTTCGGTATTGAGCAGGTTTTCGGGGCGGGTGCAGTAGATTTCCAACAAGCGGAACTGTGCGCTCTGGAAGCCGCTGGCTGGCGTGAGCGTGGAGCGGAAGGTGTTGTAGTCGTCGTAGTCCATGCCGTATTTCATCACATCGAAGGAGTTGATGAGCATGGAGGTGTAGCGGTTGAGCCGCTCGATTTTGACGGCCCAGGTGTCGGCGGGCAGGTCTTCCCCGACCAATTGTTCTACTTCGTGCAGCATCATTTTCAGCACCAGTTCTGTGACCTGGTGGTACATGATGAAAATGGACTCGTCCTTGAATTCGGTGCGGGGGCGTTGGAGGCTGAGCAGGGTTTCCACCTCCACATAGTCCCAGTAGTTGATGGGCTTTGCGTGGAGAAGGCCCTGAAGGTAGGTAGCGTGGTTTTCGCCGAGTTGTTGGTATTTGGCTTCGATGTTTTTTAAAATTTCGCCTATCATGTGCTTACCTTTTTGAAAAATGAAATGCCAAAAGCGGCAAGAGCAATCACCTTCACCAATTCCAGCCCCACGAAAACGAAGTGGAGATTGGACGGGGGAACGAGCTGCCCCGTGATATGGAGTTCGGCCCTTGCGTCGAGGACGGGCAAGAGCCAGACTGTTTGTGCAAACAAAATGGCAACTGGCAACAGGAACAGCCACGAGGCCCGACCGAAAACAAGGGGCTTGGCCCAAAGGAGATTGGCTGCAATGGCGAGGGCGAGTACCCATTCTACCTTGTTGAGCGCAGCAAAAACGATGCGCCCGATGCCCAGCCCAAGCGGTACGGTGATGCCGGGCGCACGGAATTTCAGCCATGCCTCCATGAAACTGATGGCGCACACAAAGCCGAGCCACAAAAAGACGGCTGCCAATGCAACGGGATGTTTTACCTGGAAAATCATACAATCGGGTGGGCGTTGCTGTTTTGGTAATAGGCGATTTTCATCTGGAACATTTCCGCCATTTTGTCGGCCCGCCATTTGGCCTCCACGGCTTTTTCTCCGATAAACTGCGCATCTATGTTCTGTTTGAAAATGTCCACCCACCGCTCGAAATGCTCCCTGCCGATGGGCATGAAGGCATGGGGCGCAAAGGGGTTGCCCGTGTAGGTGTGCTCGGCGAGCAGTACCGTCTGCCAGAAGCGGTACATCTTTTCGAGGTGGACGGGCCAGCGGTCTTGTATGATGCCGTCGAAAATGGGGCCGAGCAAGCCGTCGGCCCGTACCCGGCCATAAAAACTGTCCACCATTTGGCGGATGTTCTCAACTGATTGTATCTCTTTTTTCTCTTTCATTTTTTTAAAATAGGACAAAAATATCCTGTTTTTGGTCAAAAAAATAGGCTCAAACCCGCAGAAAGGTCAAGCCGTCTTTCAGGCCGAGGGCCAGGTCGAGCACGGTGGTGCTGTCGAGCATGGCCTTCAGTTCGCCCCGCACCGTGGAGAAGCGCTCGTGGAGGGGGCATGGCTTTTTGGCGTTGCATTCCCGCAGTCCCAGGCCGCAGCCAGTGAAGACCCGGTCGCCGTCAATCAGCGTCACGATTTGGCTGAGCTTGGTGGCCTGCATTTGCTCCCTCGTCATCTCGAAGCCGCCCTGTTTGCCCTGCACCGAGTACAGGATGCCGCCCCGGTTGAGCTGCTGCATGATTTTGGCCGTGAACGCCACGGGTGAGGCCGTTGCCTCGGCAATGTCCTTGACGCTCACCCGTTCGTCCATCAAGGAGTGGGAAGCGACGAGCAGGGTGGCACGGACGGCGTATTCACAGGCTTTTGAAAACATGGTATTGCGTTTTTAGCCGCCCATGAGTTGGGTGGCGATGAAGCACAGCAAAGGTACTACAAAATGGAAAGCCACCGTGAACAGGAAGAAGCCAATCGTCACCCGCACGGGCTGCCCGGCTATGCTCAGGGTTATATTGGTGAAAAACAACAGGATGCTGATACCTACAAAGGGGAGGAACAGCCCCCCGAAATAGGACATCAGGAAAATGGTAGGCGGCATGACCCCTGCCGACAGCACCATGAGCGGCACGATGAACCACAATGTCCGGTTCTTTTCTTCCCGTTCCAAAAAGGCACGGTAGCGGCCGGACAGGCTTTTTGGTCGGTCTTTGTTTGATGTCATTTCCATTGTGAGAAGTTTTTTTGTGAAAAATGAGCGCAGGCCTCTTGGCATGCGGTTCCGCTTTGAGTTGCAAAGGTAGAGTGTGTTTTTAAACAGGATAATTTTATCCGATTTAAAAATTGTAATTTGCCACATTTTTACAAACCAATGACAAAGCGCCTTTTTGAATGGAAGGAAAGAAGCAAATAGGGGAGCGGATGCTCGCCCTGCGGGCTGCCTTGTCGTCGGCGGATAAGCAGCGCCATGACCATTCCATCGCCGAAAAACTCTGGGAAATGGTGCGGGGAATGGATTGCAAGACCGTCCACACCTACCTGCCGATGGGGCAGGAGGTGGATGTTTTTCCCCTCATTGAAACCATGTTGAAAAATGGCGTGACGGTCGTCGCACCCAAATCACTCAAAGGCCGGAAAATGGAAAACCTCGTGCTGCGCTCCCTATCAGAATTGGAAGCTGGCATCTACGGAACCAGCTACCCGGCCAGCGGTGAGGTTTACACGGGCAGCTACGACCTCTTCATCGTGCCCGGCCTCGCCTTCGACCACCAAGGCAACCGCATCGGCTACGGGGCTGGGTATTACGATGCCTTCCTCGGCAGCCAAGCGACGGGGTATAAATTGGGCCTTGGCTATCCGTTCCAGCTTTTGGCGGCATTGCCGTGCGAGCCGCACGATGTCAGATTGGATGGGGTGCTGTGCGGTTGAGCAAATTCATTGGTTGCCAGCGCCCTCCATCGCTGGCATGGGAATACTCAAAAGCACCCCTTCCATCACCTTCAAATCTTCCTTCATTTCCCTCAAAAAAGACCAAGCTCCCTGTTTCAGCCCAGCGGCCAAATTCCTGTAGTACTCGATGCCCGACAACAGGTTGGTTTGGAATTTTTGCAGGTAACGGGTTTGCTGCACGGTGGCATTTTCAAGGTATTTATTGGATTCGTTTTTGAAATAATCCAGGTAAAGCCCCAGTTCATTCACGAACATATTCGGGCGGTGGACTTGGTTGAGGACGTTAATCCGTCCGTAGATATGGTCAACCATTTGCTTCAGGGAAAATATGCCGGAAAAATAAGCGAGGTTCGGGCCGGGGCAGATGGCCACGGCACTGAGTTTGTGCGAAAGCGGCAGCCCCTCCTTGAGCAGCGCAGCCGTGCCAAGCCCTTCGCAGAGGCAGTCTTTTGCCACGATGTTGTCGTACTCCTTTTCATATAAATCGGCGGGGAGGTTCTTTTCTTTTAGTTCCTTGATTTTCAATTCCTGGTATTGGCGGGAGGCGGTGCAAATGGGCACTTCCGTGAACTCGGTATTGGACGAAAGGAATTTTTTGTAGCACGGGCTGCCGGGCCGCCCCTTTGCGATGCGGGCCTTGCGCTGCGCTTCTGAAGTGCTTTTCCTGAAATTGTTGAACGGGATGCCAAGGGGGGAAGCATTGCTCAAATAATAATCCTCCTTTTCTGCCGTGGCCAACTGCTGCAAGGTGCCTTCGTCCACCTCGGTGGCTTCGGGAACCAATAAAAACGGGCTTCCCCAGCCGGTGCTGTCAGCCTCATAATAGTCCAGCAGGAAATCATTTTCACTGGCCGTGCCGATTCCGCCCTGTACGGTGAGCCGGATTTCAGGCGGTGCAACGAAGGGTTTAAATCCCTTCGCCACCAGTGCATGGTTGCATAGCTCCATCAATTCCAAGCCAAGTGCCGAGCGGTTGTTCTTAAATTCTTCGAGGATGGGGCCGAGCAATAGGCCATCGGTGGCAAAGGCATGGCCACCGCAGTTCAGCCCCGATTCAATCCTGAATTCCGACACCCAAAGCCCTTTCTTGGCCAAGAGTTTTCCTTGCGTGAGGGCAGAGCGGTAGTCGCTGACCTTGAGGATTATCTTTTTTTTAAATGCCCCATCATTATCTGGCAAAAAATCGGGGAAGGATTCCAAATAAGCGTATAATCGGGGATTAAACCCTGCGGAAAATATGACCGCACCATTTAATTCACTATTGGCAAAGCCCCGCAGTGCCGCATGACCATCAGAATATTCGGTCGGCAGCGGTTCGCTGTTTTTTGCATAATTTACCTTGTCCAATTTCGACATGATATTGACATCAATGGAGCCTGCGGCAATAAAGCTGCGGAGCTGTTTTTGCAGCAATTTCTTGGCGTTTCCTTCCTCCATTTCCATCATTGCCGTGAATATCTTCCTTGCAGGAGAATCATCAGGCAGCAGCTCGAAATACTTCAAGATTTCCGAACCTGGCTCGAAGGGAAGTTGTCGCAACTGCTCGGTCTGCCGCTGCACGATGCGGTGGACAAGGTTCAGGTAAGCGGTGATGCGCCTTGCCCGCCAATCTTCGTCCCCTGTTTTTATGGGAACATATTCCTCGCCGGCTTTCCGGCAATGGAATTCCCGCATTTGCTCAATCAATTCATCCTCCACAATGGAAATGACGGAAGAGATGCCGAAGCGGGCAACCTTAATCGGTGTGTCAATGGTAAAGCCAATACCCATGACTGGGATATGGAATTTGTGCAACAGTGGTTTGAACATGCGTTTGTTTTTGATGAAAGAAGAAAAGAGGCGACAGCTTGCCGCCCCTTCGATTATTAGAACTCAGGTTTTAAAGACTACATTTTTTGGATTTTGAAACAAAGGCTGGGCAAGCCACAAGAACTCGCCCAGCTTGGTATCAAAATCTGTCTGAATCCTAAGACAATCTGATTGTTTCTACTTCTTCCAAGGCAGGCTGTTCACCTTCTTCCCAACCTTGTGACCCAAGTCAACACCAGCCTCGGCATCCATGCGAAAATGCACGCCCAACGGGATGCGGGAATAGGCATTCTCGTCCGCCATTTCGTCAAAACTGCCGAAGCTGCGGGGAGTGCTCAGGAACTCTACCCTACCCTCGTGGCAGCGGTCGGTCATGGAGTAGCTATAGCCAAAAAGGTCAGACAATACCTCTGCCGATGCTGCGCCAAACGTGGCGTGCCCAGATGGGTAGGTCGGGAAATTGGGGGTGTAGAAATTGCCGTCGGCTGGGCACATGATGGTGTTCCAGTCGGGCTGCCCCATCACCTGTCGGATATAGTCTATCGGGCGGATGTAGTTGTACACGTATTTTTCGCCCCAGCAGCGGATGCCAGCGTCGCAGAGCGCAAAGCTGACCTTTGCGTAGGCATACACAGCAAAGTCGAGGCTCACGTTCTCCGCATCAACGAGCTGGTTGGTAATGGCTACCCAACGGGCGGCGGGCGTCAGGGTCTTGGTTGGGCAGTCGTCGCTCCAGAAGTCGGCAATCCATTCGTCCTCTGGGTAGTCGGGATTGCCCGCCTTGATTTTGCTGACCTTGAGCATCGTTTCCCGTGCCTGGTTGTACAGTTCGGAATTGGGGTCTTCGCTGTAGGCAAGCGGGGCGACGACCTTGTCGTCTTGGCTGGCCGCAAAGGTCCTAACCTGTCCCCAATGCGGCAACAAGGCTGCTGAATAGTCAGGATAAGTAGGCTGCCAACGCCCAATTCCAGCGGGTGGGATGTAGCTGGGGTCGTTGTTGTGGAGGTAAGCCTCGTGGCCAGCGGCATCGGTTTTTGACCACACATAAATTGTTTCGGCAATGACTTCCCCAAAATTTTTCGAGCGGTTGTAAACATCCTGTGGCACCTCAGCCGAGAACTTGTCGTTGTACTTTTTCTCCAAAATGTACAACTGGTCGAGCTTGTCGGCAGGTGCGGTGGGGAAAAACGCTTCGAACGACTTGGCGTAGGCTGCATGCACGCAAGTGGGCCAGTGGTATTCCAGGCCCTTTTCGGCCACGGGGAGCGACAGCCCATTGTAGTGGCTCACCAGCGAATTGTACTCCGGCATGCCCTGCACGGCAGCCTCGTAAGCTGCCAAACTGATGTAGGCCGCCGCCCTTGCGGAAACGGGCGGGCGGTAGCCCGGCGTGTAGCGCTCGATGTCGGTATAGAAATACATCCATTCGTGCGCAACCTCATTTGAATAGTCTTTGGTCAATTTTTGCTCAATGGGGTCTTCGTCCTTTTGGCAGGACATGAACCCAACGGCAAGCATCAAGGCAATGGTGAAAAATTGAATAAGTCTCCTGTTCATGGCAGAAAAATGATTTAGTTAATGATGAAGTGGATTATAAACGGCACGGCTTGTTTTCAAGCCCATGCAATTCTTTTTTAAGTTGTTGGTATTGGCGGTCGCTGTGTGCTTGGACTTTAAGCAATGCCTCGTTCATGGCCTGCTCCACCTTGTCCAGCTTTTCCTTCACGGATTTCATGCCTTCGGCAATGCTGCGGTCTGCGGCACCTGCTTCGTTCACTTTTTGCTGGATGGCAGTGTCCAATTTTGTGAAAGCCTTGAACATCGTTATCAAGTTGGCATTCCTGATGGTCACCATGTTCGTGCGCTCTGCCGGGGGCATATCGGCGGGGAGGTTCTTGTCCAAATAGGTCTCCATTTCATCCCAAAGGGTGGCAGTTTGACCCCGGAGGCGTTCCATCTCGCAATTCAATGATTGCTTTTCCGTGGCAAGTTTTAGGGCATTTTCACGTTCCCCCGCTCCGCAAGCCAGTAGGAGGATGAAGCACGAGAAGGCCGTGATTAAAGCTTTCATAAAATCAATTTTTTGAATTCTGAGGGTAGCTTAGGCAAAGAACAGGCGGCCAACCATGCCGCCTGCCAATCAATTTTGACAACGCCTTGGGTCATGCGTACAAGGCTTCTTCCGGTTCGGTTTCGGGTTGAGGCGGGTTTGTTTGCCCCGTGTCTTTTACCAGTTCTTCAACTTGGTCAGAAGGCTTTTTCAGCGAGCCCCACCTCGACACGATGAACCAAGTCAATGGTATCACGCCGCCAAAGAAGAACACCGACGCCCCGATGCCCCGCAGCCACGTCAACTGCTCGAAGATGCCGCCGCCAGTGAAAGCATGAGAGCGGGCGAACCACAGCCCATTGTCCACGATGGCCTTGAACTGGATGGCTCCTGCCGGGAAAAGGTCCAGCATGACCATCAGCATCAGGCCAGCATTGATGGACCAGAAGGCGAACTTGACCAGCTTCTCGCTCCAGCGGTTTCCCTTGAGCAATAGGCGGGAAGCGAACAGCATGGCAGCTAATGAAATATTTCCGTAAACCCCCATCAGCGCAGCGTGGGCATGGTTGATGGTAAGGTAGGAGCCGTGCTCGAAGTAGTTCATGATGGGCAGGTTGACAATGATGCCCATGACGCCTGCCCCGAAGAAGTTCCAGAAATTGGTGGCGACGAGGAACAGGAAAACCTCTGGGAAACCAAAGTTGCCCAATTGGTTTTGGCCAATGCCGTTGACAGCCATGCGGGGCATGTTCTTGAAGCGCCATGCCTCCACCGTCAGTAGGATGAGGGGGACAAATTGCAGGGTGGAAAACACCGAGCCGAGCGCCATCGTGGCCACGGGCTTGGCGTTCCAGTAAAAATTGTGGGAGATGCCCAGCAGCCCCGTTCCGAGGAAAAGGATGGTGGCGAAATACACCACCCGGATGGCGGCCTGTCGGCTCACGAGGCCCATCAGCACCATCAGGTAGCTGACGATGACCGTGATGAACACCTCGAAGAACGCCTCGACCCACATGTGGATGACCATCCATCGCCAGAAGTCGGCGATGACGAAATTGGTCTCTGGCGTGGCCACGAAGCCCGACAGGAACAGCAGCGGGATGCCGATGACGGAGTAGATAATCCAGTTGGGCAGGTTCCAAGGCTCGCCCTTCACGAAGGCGGGTTTTACGCCCCGGTAAACGATTATCCCCCACATCACGAAGATGAGCATGAGCAGGGCTTGGTAAATTTTTCCGAAGTCAACATACTCCCAGCCCTGGTGCCCCAGCAGGTGCCACCACTCGCCGAAGACGCCTTTTGGCCCAAGTACCATGCCCAGCAGCGAGCCGCCCGCCAACACGATCAGCATCCAGAACAACGTGTTGATGAGCGGAAGTTGACCCGGTATTTCCTTTTTGGATAGGATTGGGCAAATGAAAATGGAAGAGGCTATCCAGCAAATTGAAATCCAGTAGAGCGCTAGCATCAAGTGCCAACTGCGTGACATGGTCACCGGGAATACCTCTGATGGATGGATACCGAACCATCCCAGGAAGTTGACAAAATCGTTGATGGTGATGATGCCGCTGGCCACTTGCAGGAAAAACAGCAAGGCTGCTACGGCGAAAAACTTGTAAGTAGCTCGCTGCGTCGGGGTCGGCTTGAAATTGGCGACCTTTTCGGCAGTCAGCAGGTCCTTGCCCGCTGGCTTGAAAAACTTGTTGGGGAGCTGGTTGTACTGCCCGATGTAGTACAGCACGATGCCGCACATCAGTACAAAAGCCAGCATCCCCAGTACGCTCCATAGTATGACAGGAGAGGTGGGCGTGTTGCCTGCGGCGGGGTCGAACGGCCAGTTGTGGGTGTAGCTGAAATTGCCGCCCGGCCGCTCCACGGCGCAGACCCAAGCTCCCCAGAAGAAGAAGGAAGCCAGATTTTCCACCTCTTTTCGGTCGGTGATGTAGTCCTTGGGCGGGAACGAGCCCTCGGCGTTTTTGTCAATGAAAATATCGGTGTAGTACGTCCGCAGCTTTCCCAGCGAATATGCTTGGGCTTCGGTCAGGGCCACGATGTTCCCGGCTTCGTCGTAGCGGTTTTCCTTCAGTTCCGACTTGATGTTTTCCCCGATGATTTTCAGTTCCATGTCGTTGGGTTCACGGCTGTTTTCCCGCTTGAAAGCCTCGACTTGGTACTCGTTCATGTAAACGGTGATGTAGTGCAGGGCCTCGGCGGTGTAGTCGGGCCCACGCTGCGCACCGTCACCCATGAAAGAGCCGTACTCCATCAAGGCATATTTGTGGAAGACCTTTTGCCCTTCCTCGATGGTCGTTTTGTCCATCATCACCTCGCCCGTAGGCGACTTGAAGCCGGTCATGGGTGGGGCGTCATTGTAGGTCTGGTAGCCGATCATGCCCACTCCCGCCACGCTGATGATGAGGATGAAGATGAGCGGCTGCCACCAGTTTTTAGTGTTCATGAAATAGCTGATGCTCTTCGTTCCGTTGGCGCTTTCGTTGTTTTCCGCTTTCATGTGCAAAGGGATTTCAGGCCAATCCCAGGCGGCAGGGCCTACCGTGGTTGGCAAAATTTGAAGGGATGGTGCCGGATGTGATAGAGGTGAGTTTTAGGGTTTGCGCAAGGATAACTTCCCAGCATTGGCCGTTTCTTTTGCTCCCTAAAAGCACTTTAAAAATGAACCGTAGCCCAGCTATGCTTAATTTTTAAAGTGCTTTTAGGAAACAAAATAATTCACCCACTACTGGAAACTTATTCTTGCGCAAACCCTTAGCTGCTACTTCACCATGCTTGGATGAAATTGGAGGCCATCAGGAAACCGATTGGCAAGTTGTCGGGCAGCGCTTGGAAGATGAACTTGGCCGTCATGTGGACTGATATTAGGTGATTAAAAAAGAAATAAAGAGTCTTTTACCCTAAAATTATTCCAAAAAAAAGTCACGCCACGAGGCGGAACCTTTCATCGGTCACCTTCTCGCCCAGTTCGGCGAGGGAGGTGTTGTCAAACTCGTTTTTCATGGCCTCCTTAGCCGCCTTCCAGAAGTCGTGGACGGGGCAGGGCGCAAACGTGCCGCAGCCGG
Source organism: Saprospiraceae bacterium (assembly GCA_020848965.1). Taxonomy (GTDB): domain Bacteria; phylum Bacteroidota; class Bacteroidia; order Chitinophagales; family Saprospiraceae; genus UBA6168. The sequence goes on along the minus strand of JADLHE010000452.1, from coordinate 4,999 downwards.
GCAAGCCCAAGAGGCATTTGTCAAAAAAGTCCACTCCTTCGAGGACGTGAACAATGTCTGTCAAAAATAGCTGGTCGGCAGGCTTCGTCAGCGCCACGCCGCCGTTCGGCCCCCGGTACGATTCGAGGATGCCGTGCTGGGTCAGTGTTTGAAAGGTTTTTGTAAGGAAATGGAAAGAGATGTTCAGTCTTTCGGAAATCTCGCCGATGCTCACGTAGCCCGTCCGCTCCCTTTCAGATGCCATGTAAACCAGCGCCCGCAATCCATATACAGTGGCTTTTGAAAGTACTCTCAAGGCTCGATTTTATATTTAAGACAATTTTGTCCCAAAACTACGCCAAAGATTTTTATTTCAAAGAAAAAGCGTGAGTTTTTAATGCTATTCTAAGCACTTGGCTGGAAATGGCGACAAGCAATCGTCGTCGAAGCTATTTTTAATCTTCTAAAATTTCAATGGCTTAGGTGACCAATATCACTGCGAGGAGCCTATTCTTCTTAGCTATATTTGTGAGTGAATATTCACTTACTTTATTTTACTCACTTTTTAGCAGCGTGAAAGTTTGTGAACGAATCCAATTTGTTCCCAAGCCCCACTCTCCTAAGCGCTAAAAACAATCAAAATGACAGGCAAGAACAATCTTTCGACCGGCTTCCTCCTCATGGGCTTCTTCATGGCTTACGGCTTCCTGCTTATCTACCTGCGTGATTTCGCACCAGGCAAAGAAGAATGGATTGCGCAGTACACAACAGGCAGGCATTTTGAGTCGAGGCTGGCACACGTGCATGGCAACCTGTTTGCTTTCCTGAACATCGTCATCGGCTACTTGCTGCTGCACTTTGGCGAACGCATCCAAAAGGCCAAAATCATTGGGTGGCTCGCATTGACGGGAATGTTGATGCCGCTGGGCATCCTCGCAGAAGTCTATTTGGGAGCACCGCCCGTATTCGTGCTGATTGGTGCCGCCTCCATGACCACTGCCGTGCTTTGGCTGGGCATCTCGTTTTTCAACCTGAAACAAGTTGCATAATATGGATATCAAAGAACGCAAGCTCGAAATCTTGACTGCTGCCGGTGCGCTGCTCAGCGAGCGGGGCATCGGTGGTCTGACCACCAAGAACCTTGCGATGAAGGTAGGCTTTGCCGAGTCGGCCCTTTATCGTCATTACAGCAGCAAGGAGGAAATCATTGCTGCATTGCTCCAATACTTGCACGGGGTGATTTCTGAAAGGCTGGCTGCGGTCAATGCATCCCAAAGCGAGCAGGCTGGCGAGCGGCTGCGGCTGCTCTTCAAGAGCCAACTCGAATTCCTCTGTGACAATCCCCATTTCTTGACGGCAGTTTTTTCGGAAGGGATGTTGGCCTATAGCCCTTCCGTCAATGCTGGCATCCTACAACTAATCTCACTCATGCGGGATACGATAGTAGGCATTGTAGCAGATGGACAACGGGACGGAGCTTTCACCGATGACGTACCAGCCGCAGAGCTGACCCATATATTGCTTGGCTCCTTCCGCTTGTTGATGCTCCGGTGGCATATTTCCGGTCTCAGCTTTGACGTGAAAGCCGAAGGGCAAAAACATATCGGCTACCTCATTTCCCTCATTTCTAAAAATAATGCAACATGAAAAAAGTACTGTTTTTTCTCCTTTTGGCCCTTCCGTTCCTCCTACAGTCCTGCGGTGGCCACAACCACAGCGGCGGCGACATACCCCCGCTCGTGCTCGACAATGGGCAGCCCTGGCAAGCTAACCCTGAAACAAGTTCCGGCATTGCCGAGATGCAGACAATCCTCGCAAAATACGAGGGCAAAACCGCCGACGACACCAGCCGTGAATCCTTGCAGGAAGAACTGGAGGCAGCCTTTCAGGGTATCTTCAAAGCCTGCACCATGACGGGCGAGGGGCACAACCAACTGCACAACTACCTGCTGCCCATGAAGCCGCTTTTTGAAAAAATCGGAGAAGGGCCAGCGACGGAAAGCGAAGCTGCCATCAGCCAATTGAAACAACATCTTTCCACTTACCAAACCTATTTTCAATGAACCTACTCGAACTTTTTGCATCGACCGAAAAAGGTGTGTCCACCAAAAACGTGCTGAAGGCCACAGCCTCCGCCACGCTAATCAATATTAAAAAAGGCGCTGTACTGAAGGAACACCAGAGCATGACCGATGCACTGCTCGTGCTGCTGTCGGGCAGTGTGGCTTACGATGAGGAAGGACGATGGGAGTCGCTCGGCCAGCCCTTGGACTTCGTCCAGATACCTGCTCATACCACCCATAAGCTCACTGGGCTGGATGACGCTGTGCTGCTTCTTATTCAATAAGCAATCTTGATTTTTATACTCAGAAACCTGACGCAATTTTTATGAAAAATATCCTCACAACCATATTGGTTGTTTTTGCCTTGGCGTCCATAAACGTTTTATCCGCACAGCCTCAGGCCATGAGCCTTGGCCAATGCGTCGAAACGGCTTTGCTCAACAACAAAAGCCTGCTAGTCGGCAGGAATATCCTCGGGCTGAATGAACTGCGGCAACAAGAGGCGAAGTCGAACCTTTTGCCAAAGGCGACGGCATCGGCGGATTATAAATATTTCACCAATCTGCCTTTCCAGTTAATGCCTTTGTCAACATTTAATCCAACAGCACCAGAAGGGCAATTTAAAGAGGCGCAATTCGGCGTGCCGCACAACCTCGGTGCAAACGTGCAATTGGCGATGCCGCTTTACAATCCGCAAATCAAAGCGGGCATCAAAGGGGCGGAAATTGCTGCGGAAATGGGTGGTTTACAAGTTGAGAAAAGCGAAGAACAGGTCATATTTGAAGTGACTAATTTGTATTACAATGCCCAAATATTGCAGCACCAAATACTTTTCGTGGACAGTAATTTGGTCAATGTGCAGCGACTTTTGAACAACATGCAATTGCTGCGACAACAGGGCTTGGCAAAAGGAACGGACGTAAGCAAAATCCAACTCCAACAAGCGCAACTGCAATCCCAACGCTCGCAGTTGGACGGCAAACTTGCACAGGTGCTCAACGGTCTGAATTTTTTCATGGGTCGGGATTTGAGTGCGCCGCTGTCCGTTCCAAAGGACATCGAACATGAAAGCCGGGCGGATTATCCCGTTTCGCCGTCGGTGGATGCCCGCATGGTGCAGGTACAAAACCACCTTTTGTTGAACGAATTGGATTTGCTGAGAAAATCAAAATTGCCCACCATTTCCATTGTAGCTAATTATGGTTTGACGGGTTTTGGGTACTTCAAACAGCCCGACCCATTTTTCAAAGTATTTCCAATCGGCTTTATTGGCGCACAGGCGTCGTACCCGATTTGGAACAGAACCACCCATTATAAAATCGCACAAAAAGAAGTCGAAATAACAGGCAATCGCCTCCAATCCGAACAGGTTCAGGCGCAGTACGACCTGCAAATTGCCAACGCCATTTTGCAAAAAAATACCGCCCAAGGAAATATCCCACCCACGCAGCAACAAATCGTATTGGCCAATTCGGTCTTTCAGCAAACGCTCGTGCAACAGCAACAGGGCATGGCGACCATTGCCGATATTTTATTGGCGGACAATGCTTTGCGAGAAGCACAAACCAATTACCTCAATGCCCTTGTCGAGTATTTGAAAGCCGATTTGGAACTGAAAAAAGCTTCTGGTTCAATCAAAAACTAAACAATGAAAAAGATACTGTTCTACTTATTGACCGCCATCATTTTGATTGGCATTTTCGGCGGCATTGCGTTCAAACTAAAAAAGAACAAAGCCACCGCTGAAGAGCGTGTATATCACCACAACCCAACGGAAACGCCTGATTTGAGTGACAAAACATCTTCGTCAACATCACCAGCCGATGCGGGCACCCTTGTTTTCACGGGCAGTTTTGAACCATTTCGGGAAACGAAAATCAGCGCAGAAACACAAGGCAAAATCAATCTAATCACCGTAGATGCGGGTAGCATTGTGACCAAAGGGCAAACACTCGTGCGATTGGACGATGCGCTTTTGCAACTGCAATTGGAATCGGTGGACGTACAAATCGAGGGCTTGACGGCTGATGTGAACCGCTATTCCATTTTGGCAAAAGCAGATGCGGTGCAGGGCGTTCAGTTGGAAAAAGCCCAATTGGGATTGAAATCCGCCTTAGTTCAGCGGGCGACCATTAAAGAGCAAATCAATAAAACCAGTATCAAAGCCCCTTTCAATGGAATTGTTTATGGTAAATTAAATGAAGTAGGCGGCTTTGCCGCACCCGGTGTTCCGCTGTTGCATATCCTTGATATTGGGCAATTGAAATTCACGATAAACGTGCCCGAAAACGATTTGAAATATTTCAAAACCGGACAAAGCCATGAAATTGTCGCAGACGTTTTTCCCAATAATAAAATCATGGGCAAGGTCAGCCTGATAGCGAGCAAAGCCAATATGGGCAATAGTTTTCCCATTCAATTTACGGTCAATAATATTTCAAATCATGCGCTTCGGGCGGGGATGTTTGGAAAAATAGCATTAACTACCAAAAACTAATCGGCTATGAATATCACGGAAATATCCATCAATCGTCCTTCGCTGATTATCGTACTGTTCAGCGTGTTTGCGCTACTCGGCATCATCGGGTACAAAAATCTGAGCTACGAATTGATGCCCGATTTCAACCAACCCGTCGTCGTCATTCGCACGGGTTACCCAGGCGCAGCACCCGATGAGGTGGAAACCTCTGTTTCCCGAAAAATCGAGGATGCATTGTCCAACCTGGAAGGCGTGGATTATTTGGTCACCAAATCCTTGCCCAATGCCTCGGTCATCATCGCCAACCTGAATTACGGCACCGACCTCGACCAAGCCATGCAGGATGCCCAACGTTATATAGACAATATACGAAAGGATTTGCCCGCCGATATATTAAGCCCCGTGATGAGCAAGGTCTCACCCAATGATTTGCCGATTATGTCGGTGAGTGCCACGAGCGATTTGCCCGCCCCCGGTT
>JADLHE010000451.1 GCA_020848965.1 Saprospiraceae bacterium | reverse complement strand
AAGTCCATCAATCAAGTGAAATATGGTTCAAATCAGAATCCTGTACCATGCGTACTGCCCAATTCAGTTCGCCTACCCAAACCTGCCAGCACTTTCCCTCCCACAATACTTACAACGAAAGGCATTTGTTTGTTTTAAGATTCGGTCACGCAACGCCGCCACGAACGCAACGTGTTAGTTATCAAAGCGTTGCGTTCGCTGCGGCGTTGCGTGACACACTTATGTAAACACGCTCTAAAAAATTACAAATCAGACTGAATACAAAGTCATGATTTTTTCAAATTTACGCCTATAATTGGAAATAAGTGCCCAAAAAAGATACTTATTTCCAATTATAGCGATTTTAAATCATTTTTTAGTTTTCTCCCGCCATTCGCTTGGCGAGCATCCATACCGGCCTTTGAACGCCGTAGAGAAATACCCCGGCGACGAATAGCCGGAACGGTAGGCGATTTCTGCCACCGTCAGGTCGCTTTCAAGCAGCAATTGACTTGCTTTTTTGAGGCGCACCTGTTGAATGAAATCGTTGGGGCTTTCGCCGAGCAGGGCTTTGGTCTTTCTGAAAAGCTGCACCCTCGACAGTCCGAAGGCTTCGCTCAGGCTTTCCACTGTCAGGTTTTGTTCGGCGAGGTTCGCTTCCACATAGCTGGTGAACTTCCGCAAAAACTGTTGGTCGAGGTCGCCGATACCGCTGGGCAACTTGCCATGTTGGAGGTTGCCACCGAAGCGTTCCCGAAGGTTTTCACGCCCGGCGAGCAGGTTTTTCACGATTTCTGAAAGGAGAACGAGGTTGAAAGGCTTGGTCACGTAGGCATCGGCACCAGATTGGACACCCTCGATTTTTTGCTCCATCGAACTGCGGGCGGTGAGCAGCACGATGGGGATGTGCGAGGTTCGGAGGTCGGTCTTCAGTTGCTTTGTGAGGGTCAGCCCGTCCCTGCCGGGCATGTTGATGTCGGCGATGATGAGGTCGGGCACTTCTGCGAATGCTTTATCAAGCCCTGCATTGCCGTCGGCAGCCTCCCGGATTTGGAAGGATTTTCCGAAATGATTTGCCAAAAACAGTCGCAAATCCTCGTTGTCCTCGATGAGCAGCAAAACCTGTTCGTGGCTCCCGGTTGGGGCTGGCTGGCTGGCGGCTTCCTTGTTTTCCATTTCGAAAAGTACCAGTTCGTCGTAAGAAATGCTGTCCGGTTTTTCAGAAAAAAGTTGGTCTTCCTTGAATTGGGCATTGCCAAGTGGGAGGGACACTTCAAATCGGGCACCTTTTCCCGGTTCGCTCCAAAGGTTGATGCTGCCACCGTGCAGCCCAACCAATTCTTTTGATAGGGCAAGCCCCAGTCCCGTCCCTTTGGAGCGGTGGTTTTCAGCTTGGTAAAACTGCTCGAATGCCCGTTTTTGGGTTTCCTTGGTCATGCCCTGGCCATTGTCCTCCACCTTCACGATGGCTTTGTCGGTAATGGGGTCTTTCACCACTGCCACCTGAATTTTGCCACCGTCAGGCGTGAACTTGAAGGCATTGGAAAGGAGGTTGAACAGCACTTTGTCCACCATGTTCACGTCGAACCAGACGGTCAGCGACTTTTCCACGGAGAAAAAACCAAGCTCGATATTGCGTTTATCCGCTGTTTTGCGGAATGCCTCGACAATCTCACGGGTGAAGGCGACGAGGTCGTTTTCACTTGCCCGGACTGCCATTTTACCGCTTTCGATTTTTCGGAAATCCATCAATTGGTTGATGAGGCGTAGCAGCCTGAGTGCGTTCTTTCTCACCAGACTCAGGTCGTTTTTGGCATTTTTGGTGTTGGTGCTACCGCCCGTTATCAAGCTCTCGACATAGCCTAAAATCAGCGTGAGCGGCGTGCGAAACTCGTGTGAAATATTGGTAAAAAAATCCACTTTGGCCGAGGTGGCGAGCCGAAGTTCGTCAGACATATTGATGATTTGCTGCTCGTGCTCCATAACCTCCCGGTTTTTTTGTTCGAGGCTCCGGTTCATCTCGTTCTTGGTATTCAGCGATTTCCAGAGGATGCCCCCTAACACGATGGCCAGCAAAAGGCTGAAAATGAGGATAAAAATATAGACCCGTTGGTTGCGGTAAATGGTGTTCAAGTCCTCCAGCTTGTTGATTTGCTCATCAATGCTGCCTTGCAGGCTCTCTACTTTTTTCATTTGCAAATGCAGGATGCGGGCATTGTCGCTGTTGATGACGATGGTTTGGAGCTTATTGTTTTTTTCGTAAGGCAGGTTGTTCAAAATGGCAAGTGCCACCCGGATTGCCTCCGAACCACCGGTGGGGTAGAGCAGCGACGCATCCAATATGCCGTCTTCTACTGCCTGAATGCCCTTGCCCAAGCCCGGTATGCCATCAATGCCCACAAAAAAAAGCCCATCAGCACGACCCGCTTCCTGTGCCCAGTTGAAAGCGTTTTCCGCCAAAAAATCATTGTGTGCGAAAATGATATTCGTCTCAGGGTGCTGTCGCAAGGCGTCTAAGAAAAGCAGTTTGAGTTCCTCCATCCCCGTGGCGAGTTCCAGTTTGGCAACGGTATGTAGCTGGGGCATTTTGGCAAGCACATCCCGGAAGCCTCGGCTCCGCTCCTGGGCGGGGGTCATGGTCATTCCGAGCTGCAATTCGATGATATTGCCATGTGCGCCAAAGCGGTTCGCAATGTACCGGGCTGCGGTTTGCCCGATTTCATAATTGTCTGCCCCAATGAATGCGGTGTACTGCTCCGATTCCGTTTTGCGGTCAATCAGAATTACTGGGATGTCCGATTTATAAGCCTCCTCCAAAATCGGCGTGAGCGGCTTCGACTCATTGGGGGAAACAATCAAAAGGTCAATTTTCTGTTCAATCAACTCCTTAATTTGGGCAATTTGTTGGTCGGAATTGTTGTCGGCAACCTTGATTTCGAATTTCAGCTCCGGGTGGAAAGCAAGTTCCCTGAACATTTCCTGCTCCATCACATCCCGCCACGGGTCGTTGCAGCATTGGGAGAACGCAATGCGGAATTTTTTCTGCGGCAAGTCTGGCTGGCAGCTCTCTGAAATGCAGCCAAAAAAAAGGAGCAAGAAAAATAGTCTAAAAACTACCCAAGGCTTGTTCATCTTGATTGTAGGCAACTATATAGCTTTTGAAACCGGTGCAATTCGTGAATGCACCCCGGTTTTGTAGTTGAGAACAAATTAATTCGTAGCTAAGGTAAGGAAGTTATGACCGTTTTGTGCACCGACCAATAATGACGACACTTGTATTCTACCCAATTTGATGCCTGCTTTTGGCAATTAGTCCTGAAATGTCTGCAATAAAAAAAGGAGCTACGCAAAACCTGCGTAACTCCTTGATAATCAATTGTCGGGGTGACAAGATTTGAACTTGCGACCATCCCGCCGTAGGCGGGATGCGCTACCGGGCTGCGCTACACCCCATCTTGGTCGAGCAGGAATCGGCTGGCCCCTCTTTTTTTGATGCTTGTTTCCAGTTGGAGGGCAGTCTTTTTGTCTGGCACTTGCCTGCTCCAAATCATGCGCCAGGGCCTTCCCCGCTTTGACCAGCGGTTCTGGCCAGCGTTGTGGTGGGCAAGTCGTTTGTCCAGGTCTTCGGTGGAGCCGACATAGTGCTTCTGCAAGGAATCGCTGAAAAGTATGTAAACAAAATTGGCCATAAAAAAAGAGGCTTCCTTTCGGAAAGCCTCTTGTTGTCGGGGTGACAAGATTTGAACTTGCGACCACACGCCCCCCAGACGTGTGCGCTACCGGGCTGCGCTACACCCCGCACTCAATTTCGGATTATCCGATTTCGGATTTCGGATTGAGGTGAATCCAAAATCCGAAATCCCAGAATCCGCAATCGAATGTGGGTCGTACTGGACTCGAACCAGTGACCTCTGCTCTGTCAAAGCAGCGCTCTGAACCAACTGAGCTAACGACCCTTTAGCTAAGTTGGCAGTTCGACAGTGGGCAATTGGCAGTCGGGGACTGCTTAGAAAGCTCTGACTGTTAAGTGTCGAACTGTCAACTTAATAAAAGCCTTTCTTCAAAGGCGGGTGCAAAAATAGCGTTTTTTCAAGAAGCGGCAACTCGATGGGGATTTTTTGAAAAAATCTATGACACTGTTTTCGCCTGTCCACTGGTAACCCAACTATTTTAACAAATAATCTAGCTTCCACGCTCTCTTGATTTTGGGGATTAAGAGCTTTGTCTATTTTCGCAGAAAATCAATCTACATGAAATCAGTACTTTTCTTTTTTGCTTTTTGCTTCGCAACCGCTCCACTCGCCGCCCAGTACATCCCCGACCCTTGGATGCGAGACGAGGGCACTCTTGAAGGCTTTGTAATTGACAGCCAATATTATACTATGGTGACCGATGCCAATTTCAGGAATGGGCCGGGAACCAATTCCAAAGTCATGGCTAAATTGCCCATCGGCTCAGCGGTCAAGATTTTGGAAGTGGCCAACGAGAATTACACATCCAAAGGGGTGACATTGCCTTGGGTAAAGGTTCGGATAGAAAAAAAGGCTGAAGGCTCCCCGATGGAAGGTTATATCTGGGGCGGCTTTTTGGCCTTGGCCCATATTCAAACCCCAAACGAAGAGTACGTTCCCAATCCCGGTGTCCTTTATTTGACGGGCGTTTCTGCGTATGACTCCACAAAACATGAAATCACGGTGCAGGTTCGGGCAGCCAAAGACGGCAAGGAGGTCGCAAAAACAGAATTCACCACTTCTGGAGACCTTTCCTATTACCCCAGCTTTGCAGTGGATTACTCACCTTTTATGGGCGTCAAGGCATTGCTGATGGTCAATTACTACTACCCGGCCTGCGGCTATCCTTCCGGCGACAACCTGCTTTTTTGGAAACAAGACGACACCATGCAAAGGGTGCTCGAACTTTCTTCGGTGAGCGATGGGGGTGTTTTCTACAGTTCGGAAGACTATATTTTGCCCACCGACAAGGGTGGAATTGGCGACCATATCTTGGTAGTGAAGGACATGTCAGAATTCGGGGAGATGGGAGAGGCTGGTCAAGCTAGAATCAAACAGGAATACAGCGTCATTTTGTATAAATGGACCGGCAAGCAATTGAAGAAAGTGAAGACTTGGAAATGATTTGTAAGCTAATAAGTGTCAATTTTTGGCCTTTTTTGTAAAAATCCTCTTTTTGATTAAAAATATTTGTTTTAAAATTTTGAAATTTAAAACAAGTAAAACATCTTTGCAACAGCTTTTGACAGTAAGTAAACATTTTTGAATTCAAATACATATTAGTTATATGTTATGAATGGCTTACTGAAACGAAACGAGCGCCAACTAGTGTCCATCTGTTTTATCATCAAAACTTGTTGCCATGGAACTTCAAATCTTGGTTAGCAAAAAAGGTACAAAAGTAGTCTTGGCTTCCAGCCTTCACTTGGCACTTGGCCTGCCGAACAAGCAGTATGCTGCCAATATCCGGCATTGGCTCAACGATGTTTACCAATTCCACGATGGCATCCGCAAGCCGGAGCACTTCAAGGATTTTGCCCGTCGGCAAAGCAAGGAAGTGGTGGTGGACGACTACTACCTTTCCATCGAATTTGCGAAGCTCATTACCCTTGGTTCAAAGAGCAAAACGAAATTGAAATACGCCACTTGGCTGCTTGGCCATGAAGACGCCAACGAGCGGGGCGACCTGTTTTCCGTTGAGCAGATTCTTGCGGTCATGGACTTGTCAAAGGTCATGGGATTGGTTTCCTGCCAAACTGCTTGTGAGCAAAAGCACTTGGAAACTTATGAGGTACGCAATGGCGGCAGTGCTGCCAATTGGTGGAACTTCCGCTCTGAAATCCTGGGCTATTCCACCGAAAAACTCAAGGAAGCGATGTTGGCGCAAGGCAAAAAGCCTGAGGGCAAATCGCAACGCCAAATGCTGATGCAGGTGGATAGGTATGAAATGGTGCGCACGGCGGTCATTGACCTTTTCATGGCCCTCGGAAAATCAGAGCACTATGCCCAAAGCCTTGGCCAATTGGCTAAAGCCTTCGCACATGAACTGAACGTGGAAATTTTCGACGACAGGAATGCTTCCCCTGCCTTCTTGCCCAAACTCAATGGCGAACTGGCCGATGAAGTGAAAGATTTCAGTAAAATGCGCTACCTGCAAAGGTGGGAAGGGCTTAAAATGGCTAGTTGATTCATTTCAAATGCCCATGCCGAATTTTTCAAGCGGCAGCATAAAAAAAGGGTGCAAACGAGGATTTTTCCAAGAAAATCCCTGTTTGCACCCTTTTTTTATGGGTTTTCGTCCCAATTGTCAATTTCCATTTTTCTTTTTGTTCAAGTCTTCTTCCAATTTCTTGATTTGCGCTTCCAAGTCTTTTTTGCGCTGTTCCATTTCATTGGCCAAGGCTTTTTCGGCTTCAAAACGCTTCCTTTCCTCCGCAATTTGCAATGCCACATCTTCCTTCACTTTAGTAATCTGTTCCGTGGCTTGCTGTTTTGCGGCATAGATGGCATCGGTGGCCTCTTGCTTCGATTTGTTTATTTCTTCCAATGATTGCTGACGGGCCTGTTCCGCTTCTTGGTCGTATTGCGTCTTTTTCGTGCTTGTTTCGGTCTGTATCTTGGCAATTTCATCCTTCGCTTGCTGCCTTGCTGCCTCCACATCAGCCTTGGCTTGTGCATCCGACTCGGCCACTTGCTTAGAGTGTTGCATAATCATGGCATTGGCTTGTTGCTGTGCCTGATTGATTTGCTTTTGGGCGGTAGCCTCTGCTTCTGCTATTTGCGCATTCAATTCGTTGATTTTTTCCTGTTTGTCTTGTTGCGCTTGCGCAATGGCCTCTTGCGCCTGCTTTTGCGTAGCGGCCACTTCTTTGGCAGCCGCTTCCTTGGTGGTGGCAATTCGCTCGGCAGCATCCTTGCGGGTATTCAAAATTTCCAGTGTGGAGGCCTCCTTCTGTTTTGCCGACTCTTCACGGGCGGCTTTGATTTCGTTGGCAGTCTGTTCCTTGGCCAAAGCAATTTCACGGGCTGCCGCCTCACGGGCCGCTGCTACGTCTCCTGCCAGTTTTTGCCGCTCAGTTGCGGCGTTTTCACGGGTCGCACGCACAGACTCTGCTTCTTCCTGCTTGATTTTCGAAATATTTTCCGTGGCATTGCGCTTGGATTCCGCCACTTCATTCGCCGATTTCTGCTGCGCAAGCGCCACCTGTTCCTTTGCTGCCGCAATGTCCTTCGCAGCTTTTTCCTGAGCCGCCAACACTTCTGCTGCCGCTTTGTCACGTGCAGTGCCCACTTCGGCAGCCGTCATTTGCTTGGCCTGTTTTTCCCGCTCTTTCGCTTCCTGAACCGATTTTGCCGCCTCATCCTGTATCTGCTTGATGCGCTCTTGGGCCGTAGTTTGCGCACCAGCCACTTCGCTGGCGTAGTCCTTTTTGGCCATTTCGGAGCGTTTTTGGGCTTCCTGTACCTCTTGGGCCGCCGTTTTCTGCGCACCGTTTATTTCAGTTGAAGCCCGCTCCTTTGCGGCGGCCACTTCTTGGGCGGCCTGTTGCTTGATTTTGTCTTCGTTGGCCTTGGCTGCTTCAATGGCCGCCGCCACTTCTTGTTGAATTTTGGCCAACTCGGCTTCGGCGATTTTCCTTGCGGCGATTATCTCATCCGCTATTTTCTGCTTTTCAGTCTCGGCCCTCGAATGTGCGGCGGCCACTTGCTCTGCTTCTTGCTTCGCAATTTCCTGAATCTGCCTTGCCGCTTCATCCTTAGCAGCCTTGATGGCCTCTGCCGATTTTTGCTTCTCCGCTGCCGCAACTTCCTTTGCCGCTGCAATCTCAACAGCCGCCGCTTGTTTAGTCTTAGCGATTTCCTCGGCAGAGCGGTTCTTTTCCTCTGCCACCTGCATTTGTGTTTGCTGGATTTCCTCGGCGGCCTTTTTCTTGGTTTCGGTAACTTCCAAAGCAGCAGTTTCCTTTTGTCGGGCAACGTTCTCTTGCATAGCCGCCAACTCCGTAGCACTCTGCTCCAAAAGTTTCGATTTCTCCTCCGCTGCTTTCCTGCGGCTCTCGGCGATTTCAAACGCTATTTTTTCCTTTTCAATGACGGCATTTTCACGAGCTTTGGCAATCTCGGCAGCGGATGTCTCCTTCGCTTTCAGAATCTCATCGGAGGCAGAGCGTTTGGTCGTCACCACTTCTTCCGTGGTGCGCTCACGCTCCACTTTTGCTTGAGAGCGAGCCGTCTCAACTGCCTTGCTGCTTTCATCCCTGATGCGCTGCATTTCGGAAGCCGAGGTTTCACGTGCCGAGGAAATTTCATCGGCATATTGCAATTTGGCCAGTTCCATGGCCTCCTTGGTCTTTCGGATTTCCTCGGCAGCAGCGGCCCTAGCGGCGGCCACTTGTTCAGCCGATTCCAGCTTTGACTTTTGGATGTCTTCATTGGCCCTTTGGCGGGCTTCCGCTACGCTGGAATTTATTTTTTCGATTTCGCCAGTGGCTTTTTCTTTGTTGGAAACCACATTGGCAGCGCTTTCTTTTTGGGCTGCTTCAATTTCTGCCGAAGAGCGGCGGCGAGCTTCCAAGACTTCTTGAGCATACTTCGTCTTTTCAGTTTGTGCTATTTCCCTAGCTTGTGCTAACTCGCTCTGTATCTGCGATTTATATTTCTCAAGTTTGTCGTTTTCGGCGGCTATTTCTTGCCTGACTCGCTCCTTGGTTTTGCGAAGCTCGTCGTAAAGGTCTGCCAGTTCCTGGTCGTTGAGTTGGCTTATATCCGCCACCCGCTTTACCTGACCTTGACCACTGTTTTGCGTATTGGCAACGCCTGTGTTTGTCCTGCTGATGGGGTCGTTGCCGGTCACTTGCCGCTCATTGCCCACCAAAGGCTTGTCGTTTACGAGGCTTTTGTCCAATTTTTGATAAAAACAGCTTGCCAAGCCTTGGAATTCCGACTGGCGGTTGGTGTTCACTGTGAACTTGAGCATCTGGTTTTTCACGTTGTTTTTGATGAAAACAGTCGTCATCACGTTCTCGGAAAACCATTGTACCGATGCCAAGTCAAGCGCCAAGGTATTTTGATGGGTAGGTGTGCCCGCATCTTTCGACATTTCGCCCATTTCGATGAAGCGAAAACTGCGGCGGGTATTTTTGTCGTCTATGAAAATCAACTCATCATTTTGGTTGAAAATTTCGCCCCCTTTTGAATACACCCTGGCCATCAAGCCATTCCGCTCATTTCGGAAATCAACGCTATAGGTATAGGTGCCCCTAACGATGATAACCTCAGGAATGGTCTTAAGCAATTGGGTGCCACTTACTGTTTTGTCTTCTGAAATTTTGCCTTCGCAGGACTGCGACAGCACGGCGGATGTGCATGTGAAAAGGAGGGCCACAACCAAGGCGGCTTTGAATTGCTGCATATTTCTTCAATTTATAAACAAGGTAGCAAAGTCATTGAAATTAAGAACGGGAACCGTTATTTTTTATTTGTATCAGCCATTTGGTGACAAGTTAAAGGCTGATTTGGTGGGTGGCGGTCAGCCTCAGGGGTTGCTCCGCAATGCCATCAACCCTTCCAACATCATTTGGGCGGCGGCAGGATTGGTAGCGAGGGGCACATTGTAAACATCGCAGAGGCGCATGAGCATCTGCACATCTGGCTCGTGCGGGTGCTTGTCGAGCGGGTCACGGAAGAAAATAACGGCATCCAGCTTTCCCTCGGCCACTAGGGCACCGATTTGGGCGTCGCCACCTTTTGGCCCCGAGAGCAGCCGCTCCACGTCTATGCCCGCCCGCTCAATATGCCCGCCAGTGGTGCCGGTGGCAAACAGGGTGGCGTTCATCAGTGCTGCTTTGTTTTGGAGGACGAAAGCCACCATTTCCGGCTTTTTTCCGTCATGCGCAATCAGTGCAAGTTTCATCTACCTGGTTTTAGTTTTGTGTGGCTGCCTGTGCAGCCCGACCCTTTTTCAATGTCAATCGCCGACCAATTTGTTCGGGTACTTGACTATTGTTTTTTTTTGCTGCAATTTGCCGTTTATTCTATTGTGGCCAGCAAAGCTAAGTTCAAAGCCATGATTTTGGTCATAATTGCCAAATTTTCCTCCCTTTTTATCGAACATCTGTAACCGAAACATTGTTGGCACGTTTAATCATTAACATCAGGCACTCATCATTGTGAAACACATTTTGGATGAACTGCCGAAAAACCATTGTCTAAGCCCATGAAAAAGATTTTTGAACGTATCCGGACGAAAGAGCGGGATGAAAAAAACTATCCCAACAACAAAAAAACAGACATCAAGGAAGAGAAAACGCCTGCCCAGCTTCAAGCACAGAGCCTTCCCAATCAACAACAGCCTAACGACCTGTTTTGGGATGACTACAGTGATGTAGGTTATTGTTAAGGTTCTTTCTTCTTGTCCATCTTTGTCTTCCAACTTAAACCTCCGGGTAATTGCTACCTATTGTTTTTTGCGAAGCAATACCTGCCCGTTGAACTCCCTCAAGGTTGGTTTATCTCCTTCGTAATAAGAAAAGTTCGTTGCGTGGAAAACTGCTTCCATGCCTGCGCCGCTTGTGCGGAAATAGGACAATGAATCGGGTTGTTCGGATGAACTGCATTCGACGCCCTGGTCTTTAAGTTTTTGAATAAAAGGCTGGAAATCAAAGCTGTCCTGTGCCACTCCTTGCACGTAATACTGCAAGCTCATGCCGCTTTCCGAAACGGCAAAACCCGTGAAATCTGCTGCTGGCTTGCTTTGTTCATAAGCATAAACCTGATAAACCAATTCGTAGCCAGCAACCGCCATTTCCCTTTGGTTCCTCTCTTTGAAGTCAATATAACATTGTTTTCCGGCAGGTTTTGCATTGGTGATTCCAAGTTGCGAAATCAACAAATCGGTGGCCTGCCAATCGGGCACCGAGTCTTTTGGCAAACCGAACATGGGGGCCATTTTTTCAAAATAATCATTTCGGCTCAGGTACTCGATGCCGCTCCTGACCTGTTCCGCCTCGGCTTGTTCTAAAGTATCGGCGGCTGGAATGAGTTTTCCATCTTTCAACATCTTATTTTTCTCAAAAATGGCTAAAAGCCGACTGGTTTGGCTCCGTTGAGAGGCTTGGAAGGCGCTAAATGGCCCAACCACCGTTGCCACCGCAAAAAAGGCGAGGCTGATGGGGATGAACTTGATATTGTCTTTTTTGGAGGCAATGAAATAAAGCGACATCAGCAGCAGCCAAATGCCCGATGTGGCTACTACATAGCGGGCCTCCGTCACGCCATAGTCGCTGATGCGGCGGCCAATGGCCACAAAAAGCAGTGCAACCATGGGCAACAAAATGAAGAAAAACCAGCGCCTGTAGCCTTTCACCAATTGGCTATCGTCATATTTGACGAGCATGTAGTTGAGCAGATAGGTGAAGATGCCTGCCACCGAGAAGCCCAATACGAGTTTGCCCACCCAGCCTTCTGGCAGTTCCCATGTGACCAAAATTTTGGTGGAGAAGGCGTAGAGAATCAGGAAGTAGATGATGGCGATGGGAATGAGGATGAACTTTGTCAGGTTCTTGAAAGAAGTAGTGTAAGGGCTTGGCGGTGTTTCAATGGCTTGATTATCAGTTGGTTCGGTTGTGAAATTGAATTCCTTTGGAAAATGGGATAGGAAATAAGTGGTGTTGAAAATGCCTGCTATTAGAATGAAAAGATGGCCATAGATTTTCTCACTGATGTCTAGGTGGAAAAGCTCGTTTACGGCTAAAATGGCGATGGAGAGCCCAGCGAAAATGACCCCGCTGTAAAACGCACCAACCACGAAATTCCCGAATAATTGCTTATTGTATTCCCAAAAATCCTCGACCGAGGAAGCCTTGTCGAGGTAGGGAATGAAGGCCACGCCAAGGTGGGCTGCCAGATTAAGGGCTATGAAACGAAGAACGGTGTTGTCGTTGTCAAAATCGTTCCAATGCAAAGAGGCATAGTAAAAAGCCACCAAGCCCGCAGCGACCAGATGCGGGATGATGGCAGCAGGCATTTTCAGTTTCCATTTTTCAATGACCAAAGCAGCACAGAGAAAAGTGCTGAGGCCCAACGAACAAGTTAGCGCAATTTGGCTGTATTTCACTTCGACATCGTGGACGAAATTGTGTTCAATCAGAACCATCAAGGCGATAGCGCCAGCGGTGGCGGCCAGCATGACCAATGGGAAGCGGCGCCAAACTTCCAAGAATGCAGCGCCGAGATAGGGAATCGAAGGCAGTTTCATTTGATGTTTTTTCGTTAAAAATTACGGGTCGGAAATGTACGCAGGATTTTGCGTTTTATGCAATGCTATGATTATCAATTGCTTGCAAGCTATATTCTTCCGATTGCTGGAATTCGGGCAGGATTGGTAATTTTGCCCACTAATTCAAAAACAAACATGAGACAACTTATAATCAGTTTTTGCCTGCTCGTTCTTTCCTTTACCCTTGTAGCCCAGAACGATACCACCATTTACAAGATTGTGGAGGAGGCCCCTCGCTTCCCCGGTTGCGAGATGCTCGACACAACCGTGGACGTCAAAAACCTCTGTGCGCAGCGGGCTTTGCTGCTTTTTTTCAACCAAAACATCAACTACCCCATGCAGGCCAGTCAGCAGAACTTGGAAGGTACGGTGGCGCTCAGTTTTGTAGTGGAAAAGGACGGCTATATTTCCAACCTAAAGCTCGTGAAGGACATCGGCGGCGGCTGCGGCGACGAAGCCATGCGGGTGGCGTCGGGCATGAACGAAGCTCTGAAGCAAGCCAAAATTGCATGGACGCCCGGCAAAATGAAGGGAAAACCCGTGCGCAGTCAAGTAAATGTGCCCATCAAGTTCAAACTCACCGAACCGGAAGATTTCGTAATGGTCGGTCGGGACTCCGTTTGGATTACCGTGGACGACTCGCTGACCTACAAAGGTGGGGACGAAGCCTTGGAACAGTTTTTCAAAAATGGCCTACACTACCCAGAGCGTTTCAAGGATAGTTGCATTGTCGGCACCATGGACATGACCCTGTTGGCCCGCCCCGACGGTAGCGTTTTGGTGCTCGACCTGAGCGATTATTGGAACCTCGGCAACGATTTCCGTTGGGAAGCGGTGAAGACTGCCAATGCGACTTGGGGCCAATGGAAACCCGCCACCCGAAATGGCCGCCAAGTGCCCTCTTCGGTTGAAATCACCGTAAAATTCCAACCGGAAGCTGGCAAATGCCCGCAAGCTGTGGCGAAATACGACCAAGCCATCAATTTGGCCAATGAGGGCAGCGCACTTTACAACGATGGCAAACATGAAGAAGGCGTGGGCAAACTGACCGAAGCGCTTGGGCTTTTCCCAAACAACGCCAATTTCCTTTACTTGCGTGGCCAAGCCTATATGAACATGAACCGCATGACCGAGGCTTGTGAAGACTTCAAAAAAGTTCGGGCCATTGTCTATTTGGATGTCGTGGAGAAGCTCGTGCCGCTGATTTGCAAATGATTCATTGATTCATTGTTGAATTGTTTCATTGCTTCATTGTTGTCGTGCTACGGGCAACAATGAAGCAATTCAACAATGAAGCAATTTAACCATGAATTTTTAGCATCCCCACAAAACATTTTACCCTATCCCGAACGTT
>JADLHE010000450.1 GCA_020848965.1 Saprospiraceae bacterium | reverse complement strand
TTCGTTGCAATGACGGTGACGTCGTTGGAGCGGCGGAAGTGGTAGGGGTTTATGAATGAAATAATAATAAAGGGGGCTTGAATGGATAGTTCAAGCCCCCTTTTTATTTCGGTAAATCAAACTAACTTACCTGCTGCTGCCGCTTAAAATAGAAATAAAACGGGGTGCCCAAGGCAATCAGGAAAAGGCCCATGCCGGCCTCCCTGGGTTGTTCCATCAGGGTGTTGATGAGCAGGCCCACGCAGAACAACAGGAAGAGAATGGGCACCACTGGGTAGCCAATCACTTTGTAGGTGCGCTCGGCGTTGGGCATTTTTTTGCGGAGCACGAACACACCTGCCACCACCAATCCGTAGAAAATGAATTGGGCAAACACGAGCATGTCCGTTAGTTGGTCGAAAGTGCCGGAAAATACCAAGATGCACGACCAAGCGGAGAACATGACGAGGGATTTGGTGGGTACTTTGAATTTTGGATGCACATAGGCCGCCGATTTGAAGAACAGGCCTTTTTTCGCCATCGCATAGTAAATGCGGGCGGAAGTGAGGATGGTGGAGTTGGTGCAGCCTGCCGTGGTGAGCACGATGAGCACAGAAATGGCAAAAGCACCGCCATCTCCCATGAACTTGCGGATGACCTCCACGGCTGCCACACCGTTCTCGGATTTGGCCACGGCCATCATTTCGTCAATGGGCATCACGTAGAGGTAAGTCATGTTTACCAGCACATAAATGGCCATGATGATGAGCACGCCGTAGATGAGGATTTTGGGGATATTGCGCTGTGGGTCTTTGATTTCATCACCCACGAAGCCGATGTTTATCCAGCCCTCGTAGGCCCAAAAAGAGGCGAGCATGGTCACGAACATGACCTTGAGGAAGCCGAAACTTTCGCCCATTTTGTCGGGCGGGTAGCTGGTGGCATCGGTGGTGAGGTTGGCGAAGCTGCCGCCGCTCATGGTGAAGCCGAGCAGGATAATGCCCACCAAGCTGACCACCACGATGATGGTGATGAAATTGCTGACGCTGCCGCCTTCTTTCACGCCCCGGTAATTGATGGCCGAAAGCAGGACGATAAGCCCCACGGCCGCCAGCTTCACCCCAAGGTTGGCGAAGGGGGTGAAAAGTCCGAGCACTTTCATGGTTTCCCATTCGCCGCCCAAAATGGGTAAGGGATACACCGCATTCAACGATTGTGCAAACACGTAGGCAATAGCCGCCGTGCTGGCCGATTGGATGCAGGCAAAACTGGCCCAGCCGTAGAAGTAGCCGTATTTTTCTCCGTAAATCTCCCGAAGGTACACGAAAGAGCCGCCTGATTCGGGCAAGAGCATGGCGATTTCCGCCAAGGACAACACACCCAGCAAGGTCACGACACCCGCCAGCACCCAAGCCAAGATGAGCAGCTCCGGTGATTCGCAGGCCAGCGACATGGGGGCCACTTTTTTGTACACGCCAGAGCCGATGATGGAGCTGATGATGAGTATAATCCCAGTGCCAAGACCAAAATACTTGACGAGTTCGTTGTTGTTAGAACCTGAAGAATTGTTGTCCATTTTCGAGTTTTGAATGAATATTGGGCGAAAGATGCAAAAACTCTTTGATTAGTAGCATCAATGCCTAGGTGAGGAACGATAAAAAGCAAGTAGGCTTTGATTCTGGCACAATGTTTTGGCGAAAGACTTGATTACGTTCACCATTTTATTAATTTTGTGCAGGATGCAGCCAACTGCATTCAAATCCCCACACCTTGCTTATGACCACGGTTCGTTATCCCGATTTCAAAAAATTCAAATTCCGTGAGCTGAAATTCTATTCTTCCACGGAATGGCTTGCCGACAACAAGAAGAAATACCGCCAGGTGTTCGACCGTTGGGAAACGTCCTACGTCTATGCCGAACTGTCGTTTTACAACAAGTATTTTGATATTGACGACTGGGACGTGGAGGTAGAACTGCGCTGCTACCAAATCAAAAAGACCCGCAAGGAGCTTTGCGCCCTGCCCTTCAAGCGGAAAGTGAGCCGGTACGACAATATTGTTTACGTCCGGGAAGGCTGGGGCAATAAGTCGGATGGTACTTTTTGGAAGAAAGGAACCTACGCTTGGGAAGCCTATATCGAGGGGGAAAAAGTGGCTTCCAAATACTTTTACATCGAGGATGCAGGGGAAAACGCCCTACGGAAGGGCAACCACCCCTATGTTCAGGTGCATTCCTTCAAGCTCTACGAAGGCCCTTATGACGACGTCATGGAGGACGACCGGAAATACTACCGGAAACTCGACGCCAACGATACCCGCTATATCTACGCCGAAATTTTGTTGAAGAACAACCATTACGACAAAATGTGGCAGTGCGAGCTGTTCGTCAAGTTCTATAACGAGGCGAGGGAACTGAAGGGGCAGGTCATTCGACTCCAAAAAATAGAGAGCAAGGACGAATACCTGAAAATCAGCGCAGGGTGGGGGAGCAACGTGAAAGGCTCTTGGCGCAAGGACAAATACACCTGCGAACTGGTTTTCATGGACCAAATGATGGCCGCCATCACCTTCGAGGTGGGCGAGGCATTCGAAGAAGGCGTGCCGCAGGCACATTTGCCCTACCAAACATTACCGGCCAGCTTTACGGCCCCTACTGAGGAGGTCAACGAGAGTTTTGAAGAGCTGATGGCAAAATTGGATGCCCTCGTCGGCCTTCGGGAAATCAAGCAGAAAGTGCAGGAGCACGCCCGGTATATCCAGTTTTTGCAGCTTCGCAAAAATGCAGGTTTCGAGGAAAAAGAGACCATCAACGTACACTCGGTTTTCATTGGGAATCCCGGTACGGGCAAAACGACCGTTGCCAAGATGATGGGCAGGCTCTATCGGAAAATGGGGCTGCTGTCCAATGGTCATGTTCACGTCGTTGACCGGGTTGACCTCGTGGGCGAATACATCGGACAAACAGCGCCCAAGGTAAAGGAGGCCATCGAAAAGGCCCGTGGCGGCGTGTTGTTCATTGACGAAGCCTATGCCCTCGCCCGCACAGCGGACGATACTAAGGATTTTGGAAGGGAGGTCATCGAGATATTGATGAAGGAAATGAGCGATGGCAAAGGCGATTTGGCAGTCATTGCCGCAGGCTACCCAAAGGAAATGGGCAAGTTCTTGGACAGCAATCCTGGTCTGAAATCACGCTTCAGGCATCATTTTGAATTCACGGACTACCTGCCCCAAGAGCTTTCGCAAATTGCCTTCTATGCCTGCCAAGAAAAGGAGGTAAAGCTATCGGTGGAGGCCAAGGCTAGGCTGGATGAAATCATCATCAATGCCTACCGTGACCGTGACCGCAGCTTCGGCAATGCCCGTTTTGTGTATGATTTGCTTGAAAAAGCAAAAATGAACCTCGGCTTGCGCATCATGGCTTTCGATGACCCAACCAGTTTCGGAAAGGAAGACCTCGAAACCATTATTTTCGAGGATGTGGCCAATATCGCCTTCAAGCCAAGTAAAGAGCTGCCTTTGATTCCGATAGACGAGGATTTGTTGCGGGAGTCCATTGCGGAGCTGAACCGATTGATAGGTTTGGAAAAAGTGCGTGCGCAAATCGTGGAGCACGTCCGATTAGTGCGCTACTATCGGGAAACCAACCGGGATGTGCTCAACAGTTTCTTCTTGCACACCGTGTTGATAGGCAACCCCGGTACAGGCAAAACGACCGTTGCCCGTATCCTGACCAAAATCTACAAAGCACTTGGCATCCTGGAGCGGGGCCACATGGTGGAGACCGACCGACAAGGCTTGGTGGCTGGCTTCGTTGGCCAAACGGCCACCAAAACCGCTGAAAAGATTGATGAGGCAATGGGCGGCGTACTTTTCATTGACGAAGCCTATTCGCTTTCACAAAAAAGCAATACTGGCAATGATTTTGGCGACGAGGCCATCCAGACCATTCTGAAACGGATGGAGGACAAGCGTGGGCAGTTCTTCATTTTCGTGGCTGGCTATCCCGACAATATGGAGGCTTTCTTGAAAGCCAATCCGGGCCTCAGCAGCCGCTTTGACAAGATTTTAAAGTTCGAGGATTATTCCGCTGAGGACTTGTTGAAAATTGCCTTGCAAATGCTGGAAGAAAAAGGCATTCTGCCTGCGCCAGAGGCAGAGGAGCATTTGGCTGCCTACATGAAATTCCTATACAATTATCGGGACAAATACTTTGGCAATGCACGGACGGTGCGCCAAGTGGTTATTGAGGCCATTAAAAATCAAAACCTGCGACTGGCCAGCCTTTCGCCCGATGAAAGGGAAAACATTTCTTCCAATATCTTGAACTTGGAGGATGTTATTGACTTCAAATTGGACACGAGCACCTTTATTTTCAACAAAAAAGGCATTGGCTTCAGGCGCAGCGGCGATTGAGTTTGTGGAACAAACTTGTTTAAAATAGCAAGGTCGGCGGGGTGCAAACCTCGCCGACCTTGTTTTATGAAAGAAAGTAACGGAGCTTTTTAAGCTGCTACGTACATCACTTCCTTTACAGCCTTGATGATTTTCGTTGGATTCGGTAGGTACTCCTCCACCAAAGTTGGTGCATAGCCCAAGGACGTATCCGCAGCGTTGACACGGGTGACGGGCGCATCCAAATGGTCGAAGGCGTATTTCTGAACTTCGTAAGCAATTTCGGCGGACACACCGAACATTGGCCAAGACTCATCCACTACCACGAGGCGGTTGGTCTTTTTCACAGATTCAACAATAGTGTGAATATCCAATGGACGAATGGTGCGCAAGTCGATTACTTCTACTGATATGCCCATGCCTTCCAACACTTCTGCGGCTTTCAGCGCCTCCAAGACCATTTTGTTGAAGGAAACAATGGTTACATCGGTACCTTGCCTGCGCACAGCGGCCACGCCAATTGGCACAAGGTATTCGCCATCTGGCACCTGGCCCTTGAAGCCATAAAGCATTTCCGACTCCATCATGCAGACGGGGTCATTGTCACGAATGGCAGATTTGATAAGGCCTTTAGCATCGGCTGGGTCAATGCAGGAGATGACTTTCAAGCCCGGTACATTGCCCATCCAACTTTCGAAAGTCTGGGAGTGCTGTTGTGCCAATTGGCCAGCCGCCCCAGTTGGCCCCCTGAAAAGGATGGGGCAGGTGAAGTCACCTGCTGACTGGGAAAGCGTCTTTGCTGCGTTATTGACGATTTGGTCGAAAGCAAGTACGGCAAAATTCCATGTCATGAATTCAACGATGGGGCGCAAGCCATTCATGGCAGCACCAACACCGATACCGGCAAAACCGAGTTCAGCAATAGGGGTGTCAATGACCCTCCGAGCACCAAATTCTTCCAACATGCCCTTGCTAACCTTGTAGGCACCATTGTACTCGGCCACCTCTTCACCCATTATGAAGACGCTGTCATCCCGGCGCATTTCTTCAGACATGCCCTCACGAAGGGCTTCTCTTAATTGAAGTTCTCTTGCCATT
>JADLHE010000449.1 GCA_020848965.1 Saprospiraceae bacterium | reverse complement strand
CATCTTGCACCAAAATACCCTGAAAGCATGTTAACATAGTTCTGTGCAATCCACCATACCATTTGAAAAACGGTTGGGATGGCCTAAAAATCGAAGAGATAAGGATTGTCGGGATGGATTTTTCCTTTAGTTTGGAGAGGTAATGAAACCAAAACTCATACTTGACAAATATGGCTAAGCTAGGCTTAACCAAATCCAAGAAGCGCCTGACATTATTTGCCGAATCGGGGGGGAGGTAAAAAACCCAATCTACCACTGGATAGTCTTTCCTGATTTCAAATCCTGAGGGGGAGAAAAATGTGAGTAAAAGTTTGTGGTTGGGGTACTTTGTTCGAAGTGCATCCAGCACTGGCCGACCTTGTTCAAACTCACCCAACGAAGCGCAGTGCATCCATATAACTTGCTGATTGTCAATACTTTGCTTTGCAAATACAGCTTCCAATCGTGACCATTGCCCTACCCTGCCTTTTTGCCATTTCTTGGCTTTTTCACTCCAAAACCCCGCTATCCAGATGCCGATGAAATACGACTTTGTAATTAGATTGTAAGCCCAAATTTGAAGTTGCAAGCCCAATCCGTCCATACGATTAATAGCTAATTTCATCAGGATTTTCACCAATGAAAAGGGGCAATGTCCAAGTCAAACGATAACCGTACAACAGGTCAAGCCGCTTTTCCAAGCCAGGCAGTTTTGTATCGAAATTGAAGCTGCGGCGGCCTTTTGTGAAGCCTTGAACGAACTCAACGCCAATCGAAAAATTGACGAGCCGATTGTTCGCAATGAATTGATAGCCAATGAATTCCGTTAAGGCTAGACCATTGGCAAGGCGGTCGTAGCCCTTTTTGTAAGACTTGCTAAGGCCCGTAACAAATACCTGTGGGTCATCTTGAATCCTTATTTTGTGCTGCAACATGCCAGCACCAGCCGTCACTCGAATTCCTGAGCGATTGTTGCGCTCCGACAAGGCGAACACCTTTCCAAAATGTACGCTAAAATTCAAGCCCCGCTCCCTAAGTTGTATATCGGCCAAGCCCCCATCATCTGCATAAACATAGCCTTCGGAGCCTCGAAGCGTGGAAATGACATCTACATTTACCTTTTTTCCGAACATAAAATCGCCTTGGACGCCGAAAATCCAGTTTTTGGCCGTGTAGTAGTCCACGTTCACCCCTGCCAAAAAATTGGGCCCGAAGCGAACTGCCATGTCTGCCCCGGGAAGTTGGCCACCGTAAGCAAAATTCATCAACAAAATCGAACCTTGGTTCTGTTTAAACTCATTTTGGGGTTTTCTGCTGATTTGAGCAAAAACGAAACCGCCCAAAATTAGCGCCACGAAAAGTGTAATTAGTTTTTTCATGAAAATTCTTCTAGTTTAAATAGCTTTAATCAATTCATTTTCAATCACTTAGAACAAGGGCCTTTGGCAAACTTCTTGACACCAGCGTTTTTGGCCGAACATTCATTTGGGTAGGTTTTGCCGTCACAGCCGCAAACTGGTTCATAGATTTCAGCGCAAACGGTCTTTTCTGGGTTCCTTTCGATGCAATCATCTTTGCATTCGCCATCCTGCCATGTTTTAAGCCCGGCCCGCTCCGCCATGCAGGCATTTGCGTAGGTTTTCCCATCGCAGCCACAAACTGGGCGGTATTCTTTTGTGCAGCCCTTATCCAGGATTTTGCTGGGGTCAATGCATTCGTTGCAATCCCCCTCCATCCATGATTTCAAGCCAGCTTTTTCCGCTTCGCAAGCATTGGCATATACTTTTCCATCGCAGCCGCAAACCGGACGGTATTCACGGGTACATCCCTTGTTTGGCGCTATTTTGCTGGGGTCAATGCAGTCGTTGCATTCACCGGGGCTTGTCTGCATAACGCCTGCGTGGGCAGCTGCGCAAGCATTTCCGTAAGTAACGCCGTTGCAGCCGCAAACCGGGGCGTATTCCATGGTACACATTCCGGCTGGGTTAATCTTCTTTGGGTCAATGCACTCGCCGCATTTCCCAGCGGTAAAGAACTGAACGCCCGCCCGCTCTGCTTCGCATTGGTTTCCGTAGGTTTTCCCGTCACAACCGCACACAGGCTGGTACTGTTCTGTGCAAACCCTTTTGAGGTCAGCCTTTTTTGCGTCAACACAGCTGAATTCGCCGTTATCAACAGCAGGATTCTGCGACTTTTTGCAGGTACTTGCCATGAACATTACGCAAGCAACCAGTAGCAATAAGGTAGGGATTTTTTTCATGATGGTTGTACCAGATAGGCAGATTCTAAAGCCAAGTGCACCGTGAATCTTAAAGTTTGCTGAACAGTTTTTTCTGCAAAACGAAGTATTTGAACACGATGCTGCCCGGCAATATCCCCTGGTTGTTGGGCTGCGGTGATATGCGGATTTTATCCAAAAGCAGTTCCAATTCGAGCCGCTTCTTGATAAACAGCACCAAGGCCAAGAAGAATGAGAAAAACGCCCCAATTACTGCCTGTGCATGGAGCCATTTAGCCTGCATCAGGAAATTGAAGGCAGCCAAGGTGTCCATCAT
>JADLHE010000448.1 GCA_020848965.1 Saprospiraceae bacterium | reverse complement strand
GAAACAGGGTGCACCACCGCCTGTTGCGATTACGAGATTGTCTTTTGAGGCCAAATTTCTGAGGCAACTTGCCTCCACAACCCTGAAATATGCCTCTCCTTTAGAACTGAAAATGCTTGAAATAGACATTCCTTCCTGCTCTTCAATGATTTCGTCGAGGTCAACGAATGGAAGGCCGAGCCGCTCGGCCAATGCCTTGCCGAGAAAACTTTTGCCGACGCCCATGAAACCGATGAGGAAGAAACGCATGCTTTAAGCTGTTGAAAATGGATGGCTTTGCGCAAAAATAATTGCCAAAGGCCGTGTTTGCATAAATCAGTTGGTCGAATGGCGGTCTAAACCTTACATTTGCCCACTTTTAAATACCAGCTATGAAAAAAATGAAGGAAAAGTGGCTATTTGCTGTATTGGGCATTGGCCTGACAACATTCATTGCTTGCAAAGATGAGGCGGGCAAATCGGGCAAACAACTGGAAGAAATCAAAACCGAAAGTAAAATCAGTTCTATCATTCGAAACCCCATCAATGCCGATGGGACAGTGGACACTGTAAACGTCGCTAAAATGGTTTTTGAAGAGACCATTTACGATTTCGGGGAAATTGACGAAGGTGGAGTCATTAAGCACGAGTTCAAGTTTACGAACACGGGAAAAGTGCCGCTCCTCATCCAAAATGCCAATTCTACTTGTGGTTGTACCGTGGCTGAGTGGCCAAAAGAACTGATTGAGCCGGGCAAGGGGGGCGTTATCAAAGCGGAGTTCAATACGAAGGGGAAAGTTGATTTTCAAGAAAAGCCCATCATCATCACCGCCAATACGTTCCCTTCCGTTTCGAAGGTGTTCATCAAAGGAATCGTAAATAAAAAGGGGTAGGGCATTGTTTTGGACAAATCACATCCACTACCCCCGATAGACTTAATATCAACAAATGCAAACACTTATTTTCCTGCAAGCCGCCGGTGGCGGCATGAGTTCTACCATCATGCCTTTTTTCTGGATTGCAATTTTTGCGGTCATGTACTTCTTCATGATTCGGCCACAAATGAGAAGGCAAAAAGAGCAAAACCAATTTTCCGCCAGCCTCGAAAAAGGCCGTGAGGTGGTGACGGCCAGCGGTATGTTGGGCCGCATCAACAAAGTGGAAGGCGACATCCTCACCTTGGAGGTTGCCAACAAGGTGTATATCCGAATGACGAAGTCGGCGGTCAGCAAAGAACTTACCGAGCAGGTTTACGGCAAAGAGGCCAAACAAGGCCCAGTTGAGACACAAGATTGATTGACATAAAACCCTCGGCACTCATGCCAAGCTTGCTTCAGTTCGATGAGAATTTATTCTTTTGGGTCAATATCAGTTGTCAAAATGCTTTTTTTGATTGGCTGATGCCCCTGCTGCGCAACAAGCTCATTTGGCTGCCATTTTATGTCTTCATCACAAGTTTTTTGTTGTTGAATTTCCGCCGCCAAGGCTTGGTGGCGGTCATCTTTTTGGTGCTTGCGGTCGCAGTTGCCGATAATTTGAGCAGCCAGGTAATCAAGAAGTCAGTGGAGCGGCTTCGCCCTTGTAAGGTATTGGAGCCACAAAGGGAAATGTACCTTCGGGTGCCTTGTGGTAGCGGCTACAGCTTCCCTTCCTCCCATGCAAGCAACCATTTTGCGGTAGCAACCTTCTTGCTGTTACTGCTGGGCAAACTGTTCAAATGGGTGAAATTGCCGCTTATAGGCTGGGCAAGCCTTGTGGCTTTTGCGCAGGTGTACGTCGGGGTGCATTACCCATTCGATGTGATTGGCGGTGCGCTTTTGGGCGTAATGGTAGGGTGGGGCATGTACCTACTGTTTTCCAAAATGACTTTTGGCGGGGCACTGGAATTTCAGCGTGCCTGAAGAAAATCAATTTGCAAATGCATATTTGGGAGTACATACTTTTATTTGGAAGTGTCTTTCTTGGCGGAAGCAGCGGATTTCTGTTCCCAAAAGAAAACAAGGGCTTCCTGCAAATCGTGCTATCCTTCAGCGGTGCCTATATACTAGGTATCGCTGTTCTGCATTTGATGCCCTGGGTATTCGGCAGCGGTGACAGCAAGGCGGGTCTTTTCGTTTTGTTGGGTTTTTTCGTTCAATTGCTTTTGGAGCAGCTTTCGGCCGGAGTAGAGCATGGCCATATACATGCACCGCACAAGCTGTCAACCGGGTTTGTGCTATCGGTCATGTTGGGCCTTTGTGTCCATGCCTTCGTGGAGGGCATCCCCTTGAGCTATTACGGGGAAATGCACGAAGTACATCATGGTACCCATACGCATAACCACTTGCTGTACGGCATCGTCATGCACCATATCCCGGCAGCATTTGCCTTGGTATTCTTGATGATAATCAGCAAGCTGCAACGGGTTTGGATATGGGTTTGCCTGTTTGTGTTTTCGGCAATGTCGCCGCTGGGAGCCATGCTGGCAGGTATGTTCGATTTGTCGGAAGGCGTTCAGGTAAGAATCATCGGATTCGTAATCGGCTCCTTGTTGCATATTGCCACGGTCATCCTTTTTGAGATGGACAATTCGAGTCACCATTATATTTCATGGAGAAAGCTGATAGCCATCAGCGCCGGGTTGGGATTTGCCATTTTGACCATTCTTTGAGTTTAACCACAATTCAACCCAATCAAAACAATTTGGCTTCAATGCAAGTGATAGTGTTTGTGGCGAAATGTCGTAGCGCATACATAATTTACTTATGCTAGGCAGTTATTGAAAAATAGCTAAATTGGCGTCAGTTTTCAGAGGCGTTGTAATCCTGTGTGCTCAAACTATTTGGTATGAAGAAACTTGTACAAAATTTTGTTTTTCTGATTATGCTATTTGTTGGGTTCCCGCTGTTTTCGCAAACAGTTTTGAAGGGAATCATCGTGGATGGCGTTACTGGTGAGGGGCTGATTGGGGCCAGTGTTTACATCCCCGCTACCCAAGAGGGAACCATCACTGATTTCGATGGCAGCTTTGAACTGAAAATCCAAGGCTCGCTTCCTGTAAAAATCAACTTCTCCTACACTGGCTACGAAGAACAGGTGCTTGAAATCACCAGTACAGAGCGGCTGAAAATCAAAATGGCCGAAACAGCCATAACCACCACGACAGTGGAGGTGGTTGGACAGCGTGTTTCCGAAAAACAAAAAGCATCACCGCTTACAGTAGAATCCTTGGACCTGATTGCCATTAAGCAAACCTCTTCCGACAATTTTTACGACGGACTCGGTGCATTGAAAGGCGTTGACTTGACGGCAGCAAGCCTTGGCTTCAAGGTCATCAATATGCGGGGCTTCAACAGTACCAGCCCAGTGCGCTCCCTTCAAATCATTGATGGAGTGGACAACCAAGCGCCCGGCCTCAATTTTTCGCTGGGCAATTTCCTTGGCTCCTCCGAATTGGATGTGCTGAAAGTGGATTTGATACAAGGTGCCAGTTCCGCCTATTACGGCCCGAACGCATTCAACGGTGTCATCAGCATGGAAACCAAAAACCCATTCCTGCAAAAAGGACTCTCTGCATTGGTGAAAGGTGGCGAACGAAACCTTTTGGAAACTGCATTTCGCTGGGCGGATGCTTTCAAAAATAAGCAAGGTCTGGACTGGGCAGCTTATAAATTGAACTTCTCCTACCTTCGGGCAGATGATTGGGTGGCCGACAACGACGATGCGGTTTTTGGAACAAGCACCGTGAAGGGAAATCCTGGTGGGTGGGACAAAATCAACGTTTATGGCGATGAGTTCTTTTCGCTTGGAAACTATTCCCGTGACAGCACTTATATGCAGACCAACAATGCAGGTTTGCGCTATTTCCACCGAAACGGCTACCAAGAAAAGGAATTGGTGAGCTACAATACGGAGAACATCAAGGCGAATGCAGCTGTCCACTTCAGGCTGAACCCCGCAAAATCCTTCGAATCACCTGAACTTATTCTCTCCAGCAGTTTTGGAACAGGAACCACTGTGTATCAAGGCGATAACCGTTTCCGGCTTCGAGACATCCTTTTCTTCCAAAACAGGATTGAAATACGCAAGGCGGACAAGTTTTTCATTCGGGCCTATGCCACACAAGAGGATGCCGGAAAATCATACGACCCATATTTCACCGCTTTGAGGATGCAAGAACTTGCCAAGTCCAATACCGATTGGTACAACGACTATGCGAAGTTCTGGCGCAGTAAGATTTATCCAAAAATGAAGGCCAACGAATACCCAGTGCCTACGGTGAACAATATGGGGCAGTTGGTTTTTGACTACGATGCGGCCTTCGCTTTCATGGATACTTACCAAGATTCCCTAAAGGCTTGGCATGAACTGGCCCGGGCCAATGCGAACCTCGCAAACCCGCTCATCAACACCACGCAAGATTATTTCGCACCCGGCACGGAGCGCTTCCAAAATGCGCTTGATAGCATCACCAATTTGAAAAACACAGAGGGTGGCACTCGCTTTTTTGATAAATCTGCTTTGTACCATGTGCATGGTGAATATGTTTTCAAAAGCACATTTTTCGATGAAATAAAGGCTGGCGCAAATGGCCGAATCTACCGTCCCTACTCTGATGGAACGGTTTTCAAAGACACTTCGGGCATTCGCCTGACCAACAAAGAATTTGGTGTTTATGGCGGTTTGAAGAAAAAATTTGGCAATGCACTTACTGCTTCCGCTACAATGCGGGTGGACAAAAACCAGAATTTTGATTTTATCTATACGCCAGCAGCCTCTTTGGTTTGGTCGCCTGATGTGAACAACTATTTGAGGGCTTCGTTTTCCAGTGGCGTTCGCAACCCAACCCTGACCGACCAGTACCTCAACCTCAATGTGGGTCGAGCAACCTTGCTCGGAAACTTGGAGGGCTTCAAGGATTTGCTCACCGTTGAGTCCTTCTTGAATTACCTGAGCGGAGGCTTCAGCGCCGAGCTTGATTCGTTCAATGCACCCGCCGTAAAACCCGAACGGGTAAAGACTTTTGAAATAGGATACCGCACCACGGTTTTTGATAAGCTCTATCTGGATGGCGGCTATTATTTCAATATCTACAAGGATTTCATAGGCTATATGATTGGAGTTGACACCGATTTTGACCAATTCGGTTTCCCACAAAACACCAAGGTCTATCGGGTAGCAACCAACTCGCAGAACATCGTGACCACACAAGGATTTTCAATTGGGGCCAATTTCTATTTCGCAAATTACTACCAAATTTCCGGCAACTACTCTTGGAACAAGCTCAACAAAGAATTCAAGGATGACCCCATTATCCCGGCGTTCAATACGCCACAGCACAAATACAATCTGAGTTTGTCCGGGCGTGACTTACCTTTGAACGCCTTTGGTAAAAGAACCAATAGCCTTGGTTTCAATATCAACTATAAATGGGTGCAGGGTTTTATCTTTGAAGGCTCTCCTCAATTCACTGGTAATATTTCCGATTATGCGCTTTTGGATGCTCAATTGAACTACAAGTTCAAAACCATCAATACCACCGTGAAAATAGGTGCATCAAACATCCTCAACAACATGGCTTTCCAAACCTATGGCGGGCCAAGGATTGGACGATTGGCCTATATTTCATTGCTGTATGAATGGAAGAAGAATTGATTGAAAATGGTTGGTTGAACCATTTTCATCGCATTGTTTCAAAATCAAAAAATTAAGCTTAACCGCATACAAAATTCATCACTAATCAATTTATCATGAAAAGACTCTTACCTTTTTTTGCATTAATGCTCGCTGTTTGCATAGCCAATGCGCAGGAGCGCTATTTGGACGAAGTGTTCCCAAACGTTAAAGTCACTGCCGACCAAACTTATGGTGTAAATGCTACAATCCTGCTACTTCAGCAAGTTGGCCAAGCCGTTCCGCAACCACTCAAAGTTGACATCTACGAGCCAGAAGGCGATACGGAAACCAGCCGCCCATTGGTACTTATGTTCCACACAGGCAACTTCCTGCCTCCACAAGTAAATGGTGGCTGCACCGGTACCAACAAGGATGCTGATATCGTTGAAATGGCTAAGCGTTTGGCTCGTATGGGCTATGTTGCTGCTTGCGCAACGTACCGCTTGGGCTGGGACCCTATCAACTCAAACCCGGATATTCGGGTTTACACCCTTATCAACGCTGCTTACCGTGGTGTTCAGGACAGCCGCACGGCCATTCGCTACTTCAAGAAAACGGTAGCAGAAGCTGGCAATCCTTACGGCATTGACCCGAACAAGATTGCCCTTTGGGGCAACGGTACGGGTGGTTATATCACCTATGCTTCCGCAACTTTGGACACCATCACTGATACCTGGATTCCGGGTAAATTTGTGACAGCGGCTGGCCCAATGGTTATCGAGCAGTTCAACGGCAATCTGGAAGGCACTTCGTTCGGTGTCATCCCTTCAACGGGCGTGCCTGGCCTTCCATTCCCAGGTGGCGACACACTTTGCTACGCAAACCACGTTGGCTACGACGATGATTTCCAACTTTCCGTTTCAGTTGGTGGCGCCCTTGGCGATACTTCTTGGATTGATGCCAACGACCCACCATTGATTGGTTGCCAAGTCACCACCGACCCATTTGCACCTTACCACACGGACGTACTGTTGGTGCCACCACCAGTAAACCTGCCTGTGGTTGAGGTTTCAGGTAGCGGTGACGCAATTCCGATTGCCAATAGCTACGGTATTCAAGCACCAATTGACCATCCATTTATTGACCCAATTTCAGTGCATGTGGATGCAGTCAATGGAGGCAATGTCGGGTTGTATCCTTTCTATTCAACCGACCCAACGGAAGGTAGCCCTTGGAACTATGCAGGAGCATTGAACCCATACAACCTGCCTACTTCTCCAAACTGTGATACCAACTCAGTTGCCGCCAAGGTTTATATTGATTCCATCATCGGCTATTTTGCTCCAAGAGCATGTTTGGCCCTTGACCTGGGTTGCAACCTTTATGGCTATTCTGCCACAAACGACCGCTTGGATGCTGCTCAAGTTGGTTTGGAAATCGCACCAAACCCAGCTACTGAGTTCGTGCGTTTCAAAACGGAAAATGCGTTCCCAATCGAGCACGTTTATGTTTTCGATTTGAACGGCCGTTTGGTAAAAGCACATACCAATATCAAACAGAACCAGTTCACCATGCAGCGCAATAGCCTAGCAGCAGGCACCTATTTCGCCAAGGTGATGTTCAAAAATGGCTTTGTTACGCAGCAGGTGATGTTCAAATAAAACAACTATGGTCAAAATGCCATTGGTCGGTTTTTATAAAATTGACCAATGGCCGACCACAGGTTAGCTGAAACAAAAAAAGGGGCGGAATTCAATTCCGCCCCTTTTTTTGTTTTAGTAAGGACTATTTTTTTAGTTAGGATTCATGCCCTGATGATGGTCCGAATCGATGATTTGCCTAGCCAATTCTAGGATTCTGGTGTCTTCAATGTGAACGATGCCGCCATCAGGTCCTGGTTCGACTTGAATGCCCGCTATGCTCCCTTCTTCGTATTTCTGAGCGCCGAAATAATTGCGAACGGTTTGCTCGTCAACATTCAGCTCTGAAGCAATGCGGGCGATGCTGCCTGTTGGCAGTGCATGCTTGATGTCTCTCAACTCTTTGAAAGTCAGGTTCATAATCAAAAAATTTAGCGTTAAGGCCAGTTGACTGTCGGTTGGCTTCGACTGCTTGATGCGGTGATTTCAAAGTGTAAGGATATGCACCAAAACAGCCCAAATCCACGGCCGATACCCAACCGGTCGTACTTAGTTGAAAGTGAATCAGTAAGAAAAAGAACTTATTGACTGTTGAAAAAAGCCCTTTTTGGATGCGCTTTTAAACAACTGTTTCATACGGGAAAGGTAGTCTTTTTCTAAAGATTCGCCAAACGATGGGCTTGGTTTTTTTCGACTTTGAGCAAATTTTTTGTCACCCTAAGGTCTATTCCTCAAAATCGGTTTCGAGGAAAGACCGCACCACTGCATCCTTGTACAATTCGTCCAGCCGCTCTTTGACGGGGTGGGCATTTTCCACCAAGCCCAACCCATTATGTACGCCGTATTTGTTGTCCACGAAGCCGTTTTGCAAGATGCTGCGCCGGGGTTTGTGGTTCAAATAATAAGACTGGCGGTGAATATCTTCAGGTGTTTTGAGTTTGCCCAAGGAGACATGAACCATAGCATGGGCCGGACTGCCTGCCTGCTCTGGCAACATGAATTGCCACAGTCCCTTTTCCTCTTTTAAATAAAGCCAAGCACCTGTACCCGATACTTCCAACTCCAAGCCGGAAAGCAAATCGCCGGGCTTGGGCGGCTGCAAGCTGAGCTTGGCGGCGGTGGGGTTTGGAGCCAAAACATGCACATAATTCACGCCTTTTTTATTCGGTTCGGCGTCAGACTCCGGCTCGTCACCTTGGTAGCCTTCCCGATACCACACGGTTTTCAGCGATTTTATCTCGTATTGCTTTAAATCGAGCAACTCCTTGTAAAACTGGTGTATTTGCTCCAATAGCGCACCATAAAGCCCAATATGACAGGCATTTCTTTTCGGAAAAATAAGCCCAATCAACTGCTCTTGCACAGCAAAAAAGTCCGATTCCCAAACTTCCAATCGCTTCGAGAAATCGGTTTTGAAGGCTGATTGCCCCATGCATGCCAAGGCTATCTCAACTTCCAAATCCTGGATTTGCTC
Organism: Saprospiraceae bacterium; assembly: GCA_020848965.1. Taxonomy (GTDB): domain Bacteria; phylum Bacteroidota; class Bacteroidia; order Chitinophagales; family Saprospiraceae; genus UBA6168. The sequence continues at coordinate 7,510 of JADLHE010000448.1, read as the reverse complement.
AAATACCGCTTTTGTATTCAGCTGCCCAGCTAAAAGTGCTGCATGGCGTTTGGGCTGCTCATTTGTCTTCCAGAATTCACTGCCCATTTTTTTCAAATCAGCGTCGAGCAAGTCCATTTCGCTTTGGAACCTCAGAAAAAGCGGGCTTTCCATCAGAAGCGCAATCTTCCGGCGCTGGTGCGAGGTCTTTTCGGCCAAGGTCAGTTTGTCCCATTGCTCCATCAAAAGGTCGAAGCCAAGCGGGTCGGCGTCCACTTCCACCGCTATTTTTCCATCCACCAAATCAACCCGGACGCTCAACCGGTCATCAAATGCGTAGGCATTCAGTTCCGCTGCGAGTGGAATCGTCAATTGTTCACGGATGGCCCGCTGCAAGTACCTTGCCCCGAAACGGCTGTCGTAACCAGCCTCTGCCAAATGGTCGAGCACTGCTTCTTTGATGCTTAGGTCAACATGCCGAAAACGGAGGCCCTCCCGTTTGCGGAGCAAATCAATTTCCCGCTCCACCACATAGCGCATCGTCTCCCGGTCGAGTGGGGCAAAGGCTACGATGCTGTCAATCCGGTTGTACAGTTCAGGTCGGAAGTGCTTTTCGATGGCCGATGTAAAATGCTGCACCACGTCCATTTCACCCAAGTCTTTTTTCCATGAAATGCGGCCCCGGTGCAGGTTCGCTGCCCCGATATTGGTGGTCATGATGATGATGGCGCTGCAAAAATTGACGACCCTGCCCCGGCTGTCCGTCAGTCGGCCCTCGCTCAAAATTTGTAGCAGCAGCTCGTAAAACTTGGGGTCGGCCTTCTCAATTTCATCGAAAAGCAGCACGCAAAACGGGTCACGCCGAACAGCGCTCGTCAACAGGCCTTCTGTTTGGTAGCTCTCGCCAATGAGCCGCATCACCGACCAAGGACTGCTGAACTCGCTCATGTCAAACCGCAACATCCGCTCCCGGCTGCCGAACATGGTTTGTGCCAGCACCTTGGCCAATTCGGTTTTGCCCACCCCCGTTGGCCCGGCAAAAAGGAAGGAAGCAATGGGTTTGCCGATGCGGGTCAGTGCTGTTTTCACAGTGGCTAGCATGTCCACCACGGCATCCACGGCTCGCTCCTGCCCGAACACATTGGCGTTGAACGAAGAGCGGAGCGCAGCCACGTCCATCGGTACGGTGGGGTCAACCATGAAGGGTGGCAAGCCGCTTTCTTCACAAAATTGACGAAGCACGAGTGCCCGACCAATGGTGGACGTGGGTTCTTGGTGTGGTTCAACGAGGCCCGCCGCCTTGTTTTTTTTCTTTTTTGGCAAAACTTGCGCCTCGCTTTGCGAAAGCAAAATGCTTTCTAAAAACCGAATGGGCCTACCGGGCATACCACTATAAGGTGCGAACCGCCGCTGCAACCGGATGATTTCCTGCACGGCTTCTGCTGTCACTTCCGTTCGGCGATGGCTTGCCAGCGTTTTCATTTTTTGCAAAATGATGCTTTCGAGGTCTTTCTTCGGCTCCGCCAATTCCACCACTTGAAAGAAGGCGAGGAAGCCGGGGCTGCGCAGCTCAATGCGGGCACGTTCTTCGGGCGTGCACTCACCGATGAGCGTCACTTCGCCCCGCCCGATGGCGCTGCGCATATACTCCGCCACGCTGACGGCATTGCCTTCGTAACGCCCCACTTCAAAAAGTTCGGCGAGGTTGCGCACAAAAAGGAGGTCGCCCTTGAGTGTCAGTTCTTTTATCAAAAGGCTGAGGTTGTCCTGCCAGCCCATTTCGTTGGTGAGTTCCTTGATGAGCACGGAGGCGGTAGTCTCCCAGATTTCATGCTCAATGCCCAGTGTTTTGCGACGGTGTACCAGTTCTTGCACGAGCGCCGTTTTGCCCGTTCCGCTGGCACCTACCAGCAGCAGGTTCCGGCTGAAACGACCCTTTAAAATTCGCTCCACTTGGCCAATTTCCTCTTCCCTGCCATAGGCTGCCTGGTGGTCTTCCACCATTCGTTCGGCTACTTTGGGCAACAAATCGTGTTGCTTATGTTTCTGGTTTTCAATGAGTTCTGCGGGTGTCCAAGTCTTTAGTTTAAGTTCCGACTGCTCCACTTCTGCCCCTTCAAACCAGCTTGCCGAGACGATATGGAAAACGCTTTGGAGCCTTTTTTTGGAAGAAAACTCGATGCGTACCACTTCAATCAATTGTTTGTCCAGTTCGGCTTCATCGGTGGCGAGGGTTTCGAGGCCAAGGGCAGGCACCATGCCCCATGTTTTTTCACCCCGTTGCTGGCAAATGCAGTCAAACTCCAATTCAAAGTCGGGGAAACTGATGCCGTCAGCGGCTTTGGCAAATGGGACGGTGATTTTCTTGGTGGTGAAATCATTCGCCCGAAGCAAATCGAGCAAAGAGAGATGATGCCCCTTGTTGAGTTGTTTTTCTTGAAAACGGGCGGCAAATTTGTCGGCCAATGCTTTTGCGGAAAAGCCCAAGTGGAAGGCCGAGGAGTCGGAAATGGGAAAGGCCAATTCCTCGCCTGTGTTCAAGCGGAGTTTGACGGTTTGAAATGGTAGGCTGATGTTTTGTGGCACTTTTTGGACTTCCCCTTGGGGAATGGCAATTGTGGTGAATGAAAAGCTGAACTAAGCGGCTAATTTAGCTGGAAAATTGGTTTACAGTTTTTTTTAGAAAAAAATTCAATGGATGTAACAAATCCAAAAACCACGTCGTCTGCCTTTTGTAACCAAGATTGAAAGGGACTTTCCAAGCAGCAATCTGATGAATCAAGAAGCATTCAAAACGAAAATTCTGCCGATAAAAAACCGGCTTTACCGCTTTGCCCTTGGCATCGTGGGGCAAGCTGCGGAGGCAGAAGACGTGGTGCAGGAAGTATTCATCAAATTGTGGAACCAGCGAAGCCAGATGGACACCATCTCAAACGTGGAAGCATGGTGCATCACGGCGACCCGCAACCTTTCGATTGACAAATTGCGCAGCAAACACCAGCGCCTACAGCCCATCGCCGCTGGCTTTGACCTGCACGACCAAGCTGCCACGCCTTACGAGGCCATTGTCACCAACGATGTCTTCGACCAAGTGCGCAGCCTGATGAACCGCCTGCCTGAAAAGCAACGGGACATCATGCAGCTTCGGGATATTGAGGGACTGAGCTATCAGGAGATTGCAGAGGCACTCAATGTTCCGATGGACCAAGTGAAGGTCTATCTGTTCAGGGCCAGGAAGGCGGTTCGGGAAGCGTTGGTTAGAGGGTGAGAGAGTGAGAGGGTGAGAGATGTGAGAATTTCAAGTACTTGACATAAATTTTTGAAAATGAAAGCGCTTTTAGAAAAGTATTTTGATGGAGAAACCTCGCTAGAAGAGGAAGCCCAATTAAGGGCCTATTTCAACAGTGAGGCAGTGGACGATGAGCTGAAAATGTACCAGCCTTTGTTCCAGCACTTCACCCAAGAACATGAACAGGCCTTGCCGGATGATTTCGATGAACGCTTGTTCCAACAACTGGAACCTGCCGAAGCTAAGGTGGTGAAAATGCGCACTTGGCCTCGCCAATTGCTCCGCATCGCCGCCGTGGGAGCCGTGCTTTTGGTTGCAATGGTGGCTATTTGGAAACCAAACCCAACTCAGCCCCTGCAAGCTTCCATTGATTGGAGCAAATATGAAATCACCGACGAGCAAAAAGCCTACGAAGAAACGGTAAAAGCCCTGCGCCTCGTTTCCTCCAAACTCAACAAAGGCAAGCACAAAGCCAGTGAAGAGATGGAGAAAATGGAGAAAGTAGGGAAGTATTTAAATTAACTAAGGATTGAATGAGTGAATGATTGAAGGATTGAATGGCTGCACCGCCGTTTCCACCTTCAATCCTTCCAACCTTCAATCCATCAATCCTTTTTAAAAATGAAATACCTGTCAATCCTTTTCGCACTGTTCCTCACCGTAGGAATCACCAACTCTGCCCAAGCGCAGGAAGATGCCATCTCGAAATATTTCGCCAAATATGTGGACGACGAACGTTTCACGGTCGTGTATATCAGCGGCAAAATGTTCCAGATGATTAACAAAATGGAGCTCGACCTCGAAGACGAGGAAGCCGAAGCCATCATGTCGGTGGTGAAAGACCTCAAAGGTTTGCGCATTCTCACCACCGAAACCGACGGTGCAAAGTTTTATAAAGAGGCACTCCAAACCATCAACACCAAGGGTTACGAGACCTTGATGGAAGTCCGGGAAGGCAAGGACGAAAACGTGAAGTTCTTGGTGAAGGACAGCAACGGAGGCAACACCTTGGACGAATTGTTGCTGCTTGTTGGTGGCGAAGATGAGGACTTTGTGATGCTCAGTTTCATGGGTAAAATTGACCTGAACCAAATTGGCAAATTGTCAAAAGCTTTTGATGACAAAGGTGGCGACAATAAGGGCACCAAGAAAAATGATGAATAAGCATAGGGGCATCGTTTTCTGAAACCCATCCTTTCATCATTAAAAGAAGCCCGCTATGAAAAACAATCTGCTGTTAGTTCTGCTCGCAATATTGCCCATTTTGGCCTTTGGCCAAAACAAGCCACTGAACAAGTTCTACCGTGAAAACAAACGGGAAGAAGGCGTCAGGAATGCGAAGCTGCCCGGTTGGGTCATTCGCTTGGGCGGCAAAATTGCCCGCAAAAAGGCCGAGAACGAGACAGAAAAGGAGATGATTGGCTTGATGCGGCATTTCGGCAAGGTGAAGTTCATGTTTTCGGAAGAAGGCACAACCATACCTGCCGAAAAAGTGACCAAGCTCCGCAACGACCTGCTCCAATTCGACTTCGATGACCTGCTCATGGTGCGCTCCGAAGGTGTCAATCTGCAAATCATGATTCGGGACGAAGGCGACATCATACAAGATGTGTTCATGATTGTGAACGATACAGAGGCCGGCGAAATGTTCTTCCTTTCCGCCAGGACTAACCTCAATCTTCGGGAACTGAGCAAGCTGCTGGAAAAGGAAATGCCCGACAAATTGGAGCCGCTCATCGAAGTGCCCGAAGAAGAACCACCCGCTGACCTTGCGCTTTAGAAATACATTTCATACTGATTCGATAAAGGCAGTGCTATTTGGCGCTGCCTTTTTTCGTTGTTGAATACTACAAAACTTCCTACTTTCGCCACTTCACTTTAAACAAAAATTAAAACTCAATATTATGTCCAATTCAAGGTTTCGCCCTGGTGTACTGCACGGCGATGAAGTGACCGAACTCCTCCAACATGCCAACGACAACAATTATGCACTTCCAGCGGTGAACGTCATCGGCACCAACACCGTGAACGCTGTGCTCGAAACAGCCAAGGCCGTCAATTCGCCTGTAATGATTCAGTATTCAAATGGCGGTGCGGTATTTTTTGCGGGCAAAAGCCTCAGCAACGAAGGCCAAAACGCAGCCATCATGGGCGGTATCTCTGGGGCCATGCACGTACACACCATGGCCAAGGCTTATGGCGTGCCAGTAGTGCTGCACACCGACCACTGCGCCAAGAACCTCCTGCCTTGGATTGACGGACTCCTCCTTGCAGGCGAGCGTTTCTATGCCGAGCGTGGATTCCCGCTTTACAGCTCGCACATGCTCGACCTCAGCGAAGAGCCTATCCATGAAAACATCGAAATATGCGTGAAATACTTGGAGCGCATGGCCAAAATCGGCATGACCCTCGAAATCGAACTAGGCGTGACTGGTGGCGAAGAAGATGGCGTTGACAACTCAGGTGTTGACAGCTCCAAGCTATACACCCAACCGAGCGAAGTAGCTTATGCTTACGAAGAACTGCTTAAAGTAAGCCCAAACTTCACCATTGCGGCTGCCTTCGGCAACGTGCATGGCGTTTACAAGCCTGGCAACGTGAAGCTCCAGCCCATCATCTTGAAGAACTCACAGGACTACGTTCGAGAGAAATTCAAAACGAGCCGGGAGCAGCCCATCAATTTCGTTTTCCACGGCGGTAGCGGTAGCAGCCGGGAAGAAATCAGGGAGGCCATTAGCTATGGTGCCATCAAAATGAACATTGACACCGATATGCAATGGGCATACTGGGAGGGTGTGAAGGATTTTTACGAATCCAAAAAAGACTACCTCCAAGGTCAAATCGGCAATCCAGAAGGCGAGGAGAAACCGAACAAGAAATACTACGACCCACGGGTTTGGCTGCGCAAAGGCGAAGAGTCTTTCGTCAAGCGTTTGAAACTGGCCTTTGAAGATTTGAACTGTCTTAATAGGAATGAGGGCTGAGGGATTAGGAATGAAAGCGTATTAAAAAAACGTGCTGGCAGTTCGCTGCCGCACGTTTTTTTATGTCATCCTTCATCCCTCATCCCTGACTCCTCATCCCTTCTAACAGTTTATTGGTCAAATCCTCAATAAAATAACTCCCCGCCGCTGGGTCGGCCACCCAATCGAAATGGCTTTCCAGCTTTAAAATATGCTGCACATTGCGGGCCATTCGGCGGCTAAAATCGGTGGGCTTGGCCTCATCGCTCGTTTTGTCGGAAGGTAGCACCGTGAGCACGTCCACCCCACCGATGACGGCGGACATGGCTTGGGTGGTAGCTTGGATAAGGTTGGTATTGGCATCCGGCGATTGGTTGCTGATGGGGAACTGGGCGAAAATGAAAGCAGACTGTGGGTTTTCAACGCCCCATTTGCGTTGCAAGTCCAACCAAAACTTGTGGAGCGCCCGCAGCTTGGCGATTTGTAGGAAGTAGTTTTTTCCGATAAAACAGGTGAAGAAAACTTGCTTCGCAATGCGTTCGACGCCCACGCCCTCGGCTGTCAACTTCGCAAACCAATCGTTGGCGGCTGTGGCCATTTTGCGAAGCTCGTCCGCCGTTTTTTCATCACTTTCATAAAAGGCCGAACCGTGGACGGGCAGCACTTTGAAGCCCGGCAGCTGCGCCTCGGAAAGCTCCAGTATTTCCATCGCCTGTTTGCCCTGCCAGCAAAACGTTCCACCGATTTGCGCAGCATTTGCGCCAGCGTATTCCACGAAATTGCGGAGCAACGAAAACGGCGACTCCATCTTCTTTGCCCGCAGGTGCAGGGAGATGATGGTCGGGTCAATGCCCGTCATAAGCGCCTCAAAATCAGGTAGGTCCGTGCAATTGAAGCGCAGCGCATTGGCTCCACCTTCCAATGCCTTCAAGGCCATCTTATTGGTCTTTGCCGCATCGCCCACTTGGAATCCCTCGCAGATTTGCCCGTCGTTTTTTCCATCGGAAATGGGGTGGGGGAGCACCCCTCCAAAGTCGTCCAAATGTGGGAAGGCACTGACAGACTGGCCTTCAGCAAACTGCCAATCGAAGTCGGAGGGTGCTTTGCCTTTCAGGTCTTTCTTGATTTTTTCCAGCCAGTCGGCTTTGGAAATGGGAGGGAAGTCGGCGAAAAGTTGATTCATCTGAAAAAGGTTTGAAGGCAAAAATAGGTAAGTGTGCTTTGTTGTCGCCGGAAAAAAACCACAGGGTTCCGAAAGTTCAAAACTTTCGGAACCCTG
>JADLHE010000447.1 GCA_020848965.1 Saprospiraceae bacterium | reverse complement strand
TTGGTTTCGCTGAAGAAGCTCATCATGGACCTGAACTTCGTGAGCACGCTGCCCGCCGAGGTGGCGCAGATGAAGTCGCTGAAAGAGTTGAGCCTGCGCTGGAACTCGCTGAAGAGCCTTCCTGCCGAGGTGGCACAGATGAGCAGCCTGGAGGTGCTGAACCTGACGAACAACAGCCTGACCACCCTTCCCGACGAAATCGGCAATATGAAGAGCCTCAAGGTGCTTCGGGTGAACTACAACAACATCCAGAAGCTGCCAGCCACCTTGGCCAACCTCGCAGGCACGCTGAAAATCCTCGACCTGTCGAACAACCCGATGGGCCGCCAGTGGATTTCGGAGGTGAAGGCCATGCTGCCTAACACACAGGTGATTTTCTAAACCATTGCGGAGCAAAAAAGCAGTTGGCGAGTGCCCGACGATAGTCGGGGCCGTCTGGAAGCCGTTTGCCCTTGCAGGGCAAAAAGAAAGTTGCAAACGCCTAAAAATCAATGTGTTGCAACGAGGTGAGCAAGATGGTTTCAGCCGCTGCAATCACGATTTCTCTAAACAATCATCATTTTTCAACCATTGACAATTCTTACAAATCATGAAAAAGCAATTCACAATCATAGCTTCTATCATCGCAACCATCATCAATTTCGTGAATGTTCAGGCTCAGGAAATGGCCTACGCAGTCGTCACACCTTACGTCTTTGCCTTTAACCCAGCCATCGCCGAGCCAGTGAACGCCAACCCAGCCGAGGCGCTCGACCTGACGGGTCAGGGCCTTTACGAGCTGCCAACGGAGGCGCTGGTTTCCAACGCCGAGGTCATCAAGTTGGACAGCAACCTGCTGGACAAAATCAGCGTGAGCGCAGGCCAGTGGTCGCAGTGCCGCCAGCTCTTTGCCCGCCACAACTGGTTGGAGGAGTTCCCAGAGGGCACGTCCAGCATGGGCAGCCTAGAGCTGATGGACCTCACCCGCAACCATATTGACGCACTGCCAGCCAGCGTCGGCAAGTTGGTTTCGCTGAAGAAGCTCATCATGGACCTGAACTTCGTGAGCACGCTGCCCGCCGAAGTGGCGCAGATGAAGTCGCTGAAAGAGCTGAGCCTACGCTGGAACTCGCTGAAGAGCCTTCCCGCCGAAGTGGCGCAGATGAGCAGCTTGGAGGTGCTGAACCTGACGAACAACAGCCTGACCACCTTGCCCGATGAAATCGGCAACATGAAGAGCCTCAAGGTCTTGCGGGTGAACTACAACAATATCCAAAAGCTGCCAGCCAGCTTGGCCAACCTTGCAGGCACGCTGAAAATCCTCGACCTGTCGAACAACCCGATGGGCCGCCAGTGGATTTCGGAGGTGAAGGCCATGTTACCCAACACACAGGTGATTTTCTAAACCATTGCAGAGTAAAACCCTAATAACCGCACGATTTCTCTAAACAATCATCATTTTTTCAACCATTGACAATTCTTACAAATCATGAAAAAGCAATTCACAATCATAGCTTGCACAATCGTAGCCATCCTTTTCACTTTCAGCGCAGCACAGGCACAGGAAATGGCCGTGGCAACTGCTGCTCCGTACCTTTTCGCCCTCAATCCAAGCATCGCCGAGCCAGTGAATGCGACCCCCGCCGAGGCACTTGACCTGACGGGCCAGGGCCTGTACGAACTGCCAACGGAGGCGCTCGTTTCCAACGCCGAGGTCATCAAGCTGGACAGCAACCTACTGGACAAGATCACGGTGAACGCAGGCCAGTGGTCGCAGTGCCGCCAGCTCTTTGCCCGCCACAACTGGTTGGAGGCGTTCCCAGAAGGTACCTCTTCAATGGGCAGTCTAGAGCTGATGGACCTTACCCGCAACCATATTGACGCACTGCCAGCCAGCGTCGGCAAATTGGTTTCCTTGAAGAAACTCATCATGGATTTGAACTTCGTGAGCACGCTGCCCGCCGAGGTGGCACAGATGAAGTCGCTGAAAGAACTGAGCCTACGCTGGAACTCGCTGAAGAGCCTCCCCGCCGAAGTGGCACAGATGAGCAGCCTGGAGGTGCTGAACCTGACGAACAACAGCCTGACCACCCTTCCCGATGAAATCGGCAACATGAAGAGCCTCAAGGTGCTTCGGGTGAACTACAACAATATCCAGAAGCTGCCAGCCACCTTGGCCAACCTCGCAGGCACGCTGAAAATCCTCGACCTGTCGAACAACCCGATGGGCCGCCAGTGGATTTCGGAGGTGAAGGCCATGTTGCCCAACACGCAGATTATCTTTTGAGATGTTAGACAAAAGACTTTAGACATTAGATGTGGCACTCGCCCTTCTAGAATCTAATATCTCGTTTCTAATGTCTGATAATAGACCATGCTCAAGACATCATCCGACAAGTCTTAGCAGCACAGCTTTTATTAATTCTGAAAATAAAAAGCCGCCTTTGGTGAATGCCAATGGCGGCTTTTTTCTTTTTCGATGATGTATGACCCTCTTCTTTGCAAGCACTTGGTTAATGCTAACTGTTCCGATACATCGAACGCAGGCTTTAATCGTAGTCACTTGGGGTTACTTAGTTTTTAGTTGGGATACTTGCGCCAGTTAGTCATAGTTATTGCCTACTGACCTTGGTTTTCAATTTTCAATAGTTTCAGTATAGCTTTACTCCTCGGCGCAATGTGTATCTCACAGTCAAATACTTGATTTTCAGGAAGTATATCCCGGTATCTATTTGCGTCTAATGTTGACAGTTCTATCTGCTTGTAGTCCTCTATCCAAAGATTTTCAATGTCGCCGCTCTCAGAATTTGAAACAAAACGTTTGCATCTGGATTTGACAACATTCTTTTTATGCTCTTTCAAATCAATTAAAAAATTCTTCAAACCTATAATAGTAGAACTAAATGAGAAAAAAGGAAGTGATAACACCAAATAAATAAGCCATCTTGGCCAGCCGAGATGTTCACTGTTTTTGTAGATAAGAATAAAATAAAGCCCCCCAAACATAACAGAGTTCATGAAAAAAGACAAAAGCATCATGCTTTTGTGTTCCAAAAGAGCATGCTTGATTGTTGAAATATCCTCCACATCAAGTTTCGTTACAAGCATTGTGAATTTTCGTTTTTGTTGGGTTGGCGTATTTACAAGCTGTTACAAGCAATCTAAGCAGTTCCTTAATCGTAGTTAATTGTGCTGACTTTATTGCTAGTTGAAACACTACATCAATTATAACCTGCCTACTACTATGCCAAAAAAACCGTGCCGGGTTCGCATAATCCAAACGGTGGCTTTTTTCTTTGCTTTCCGCCTTCGGCCAAACAAAATCGTCCTACCTTTGTACCCCGGAACGAAATAATACCAGACTTCCCATTCGCTATCAAGTCGAATCGGAAGTCTTTTTTTAAAAAAGCAAACCGAACAACGTCATGCCAAAAGATACTTCCATCAAGTCAGTCCTCATCATCGGTTCCGGGCCAATCATCATCGGACAAGCTTGCGAATTCGACTACTCCGGCTCCCAAGCCAGCCGCTCGCTGCGGGAGGAGGGCATCGAGGTGACCCTCATCAATTCCAATCCGGCCACCATCATGACCGACCCGGTCACTGCCGACCACGTCTATCTGTTGCCGCTGACGGTGGAGAGCATCGAGCAGATTTTGCAGGAAAGGCATATAGACGCCGTGTTGCCCACCATGGGCGGCCAAACGGCGCTCAACCTCGCCATCGAGGCCGACAAACTGGGTATTTGGCAGAAATACAATTGCCGCATGATAGGGGTGGACATTGACGCCATCGAACTGACGGAAAACCGGGAAGCCTTCCGCCTGCACATGCTCAACCAAGGGCTTGGCGTGGCACCTTCCAAGATTGCCAACTCGTTTTTGGAGGGAAAAGAAGCGGCGCAGGAAATCGGCTTTCCGCTCGTCATCCGCCCATCCTATACACTTGGTGGAACGGGGGCGGCTTTTGTCCACAAGGAAGAAGAATTCGATGAGTTGCTGCGCAGGGGCCTAACGCTCTCGCCCACGCACGAGGTGCTGATTGACAAGGCGGTGCTCGGCTGGAAGGAGTTCGAGCTGGAGCTTTTGCGGGACGCTGCGGACAATGTCGTCATCATTTGCGTGGTGGAAAACCTTGACCCGATGGGCATCCACACAGGGGACAGTATTACCGTTGCGCCAGCAATGACACTGAGCGACACGAGTTACCAGAACATGCGCAACCAGGCCATCCAAGCCATGCGCTCACTCGGCAATTTTGCTGGAGGCTGCAATATCCAGTTTGCACAAAACCCTGAAAACGAGGAACTTATCGTCATTGAAATTAATCCACGGGTGAGCCGTTCCTCGGCATTGGCGAGCAAGGCGACGGGCTACCCGATTGCGAAGATTGCCGCCAAATTGGCCATTGGCTATAACCTCGACGAACTGAAAAACCAGATTACGAAGAGTACGAGCGCCTATTTCGAGCCGACGCTCGACTATGTGATTGTGAAAGTGCCCCGTTGGAATTTTTCGAGATTTCCCGGTGCTGATACCCGCCTTGGTCTGCAAATGAAGTCGGTGGGCGAGGTGATGGCCATTGGCCGCAACTTCCTCGAAGCCCTCCAGAAAGCCTGCCAAAGCCTCGAAAGTGGCCGCATGGGCCTCGGCGCCGACATGAAGGAATGGGTGCGCACGGAGGACATCATGGAGCGACTCGAAAAGGCGAGCGACGACCGCATTTTTAGGTTAAAGGACGCATTGCGCCTTGGCGTACCAGAGAAATCCATCCATAAAATCACGAAGATAGACCCTTGGTTCATCAAGCAAATCAAGCGCTTGGTGGACATGGAGCACGAACTGATGCGGTACAACGTGCCGGACGACATTCCCGAAAAGTTTTTCCGGGAAATGAAGGAGGTCGGCTATTCCGACGCCCAAATCGCTTGGCTGATGCGGGTGAAGGAAGAGGACGTGACCAAGGCCCGTAAGAAAAAAGAAATCCGCCGGACCTATAAAATGGTGGACACCTGCGCCGCCGAGTTCGAGGCGCAGACGCCTTATTTCTACTCGACTTTCGACAAGGAAAACGAAAGTATTCCGACAGAGGGCAAGAAAAAAGTCATCGTATTGGGCAGCGGCCCCAACCGCATCGGGCAGGGCATCGAGTTCGATTACTGCTGTGTGCATGGCCTGATGGCCATCAAAGAGGTGGGTTACGAGGCCATCATGGTCAACTGCAACCCGGAGACCGTCTCCACGGACTTCGACATGGCGGACAAGCTCTACTTCGAACCCGTGTTCTGGGAGCATTTGGAGGAAATCATCGAGTTGGAAAAACCCGAAGGCATCATCGTGCAATTGGGCGGCCAAACGGCGCTGAAATTGGCGGAGACGTTTCACAAAAAAGGCATCCCCATCATCGGCACCAGCTTCCCGAACATGGACTTGGCCGAAGACCGTGGCGCATTTTCCGATTTGCTGAAAGAACTTGGCATCCCCTACCCCAAATACGGCGTGGCCGAAGATGCGACGGAAGCATTGCGCATAGCGAACGAAATCAGCTACCCTGTGCTGGTGCGCCCCAGCTATGTGCTCGGCGGGCAGGACATGCGCATCGTCATCAACGACAAGGAACTGGAGCAGCACGTGCTCTCCATTTTCAAGCATATGCCCGACAACAAGGTGCTCGTTGACCACTTCCTCGACCGGGCCAAAGAGGCCGAAATTGATTGCATCTGCGACGGCGACGAAGTACATGTGATGGGCATCATGGAGCATATTGAGCCAGCGGGCATCCACTCTGGCGATAGCAACGCAGTGCTGCCGACCTACAGCCTCTCCGTGAACGCTGTAAACTTGATGGTGGAATATGCCGAAAAACTTGCTAAGGCGCTGAATATCAGGGGCTTGATGAACGTGCAGTTTGCCATCAAGGGCGAGACAGTCTATGTCATAGAGGCGAACCCACGGGCTAGCCGCACCACGCCGTTCATTGCGAAAGCATATGGCGTACCTTACCTGAAAATCGCCACGAAGGTGATGCTCGGCACGCACAAATTGAAGGATTTCGTGATAAAGCCACAGCCAAAGGGCTATGCCATCAAGGTGCCGGTGTTCTCGTTCAATAAGTTCCCGGAAGTGAGCAAAGACCTTGGGCCGGAGATGAAATCCACGGGCGAGGCGATACAGTTCATCCGGGACTTGAGCGACCCGTTCTTTAGGGAACTGGATAAGAACAGGAATATGTATTTGACAAGGTAAAAACCTTGGGTTTGGGAAACTTTGCCCAAAACGTTTAACTTTATTGCCTAAAACGATTCATCATGGGCAGTATGACAGAGCATAAACTTCATTTGATTCAGCAGATTTCGGTCATTGACACCCCCAATGAGTTGGAGGCTTTTTTGGAAAAGGAGTTGGAGGAAATGAAGGCGAAGAAGGGCAAAAAGGCCAATAAGAATAGTAAGAATGAAAGGCAGCTTTCTCCGCTTGAGCAAAAAATGCTCAAGCCGATGCGTAAGAAATTTGACCCAGAGGAAATGAAGCGGGAACAGGGTTGGACGGGCAAACATGACAAGGAGGGGATTATGCGGCTGATTAAGGAAATGGATGTTAAAGAACCCATTGAAGAAATGCTCGCACTGCTGACAAAATGATATACGTCTTCGACACAAACATACTTGTCCACTACATCCGTGAATCGGTCATTATGGTTGAGGTAGAGGACAAAATTGACCCGTTTTCTGAAGCCAACGAAACATGGATATCAGCAGTTTCGATTGGTGAAATTCGCTCGTTTGCCATGCAAAGCAAATGGGGGCAAAAACGGATTTTTCGATTGGAAGACCTCTTACAAAAGCTGCTCGTCTCAGAAGTCAATATCGAAGAACTCCACCACCGCTACGCCGAAATAGATGCCTTCAGCCAAGGCAAACACCCCACCCTCACCTCCGATTTCTCCGCCCGCAACATGGGCAAAAACGATTTGTGGATAGCTGCCACCGCCTCGCTTTTGGAAGGCACTTTGCTCACCACCGACAGCGATTTCAGCCATTTGAAGGATACTTTTTTGACACTAAAGCAACTGTAAGGAATTGCAGATTCAACCTTACCTGCTCCATCCATTCAATGTCCTTATGCTATTTTTGAGCCTGCTTTTAGGCAGCTTGCCATTCCTTTGCTAGTTAAAAGCTTTGGAACATAGCTGATTGGCACCCGTTCAAAACTAGATCATGTCACATTCTATAAAATCAATAGCCCAGACACAGGCTGCATTGCTGCAAGGCCAAACGACTTGTTCGGCCATAGTGGATGCTTATCTTGCCCAAATTGAGGCCACCCGTCCCCTCAATATCTATATCGAAGTATTTGCCGATGAGGTGCTACAGCGGGCGAAGGATTTGGATGAGAAATTGCGGGAGCAACCAGATTCAATTGGCAAGCTGTTCGGGGTGGTTATTTCGCTGAAAGACGTGATTTGCTACGCTGGACACCAGGTAACAGCAGGTTCCAAGATACTCAAGGGTTTCAAGTCGTTGTTCAGCGCAACGGCGGTAGAGCGGTTGTTGGCCGAGGATGCCATCATCATTGGCCGGGTGAACTGCGACGAGTTTGCGATGGGCAGCACCAACGAAACCTCCTGCTATGGCCCCACCCGTAATGCCGCCGACCTCACGAAAGTACCGGGCGGTAGCAGTGGCGCTTCGGCGGTGGCGGTGCAGGCTGGTACTTGCCTTGCTTCCATCGGCAGCGACACAGGCGGCTCGGTTCGCCAACCAGCGGCCTTCTGCGGTGTGGTGGGCTTCAAGCCGACATACGGTCGAATTTCGAGGCATGGGCTGCTGGCGTACGCTTCCAGTTTTGACCAAATTGGCGTTTTGACCAATAACGCAACGGATGCGGCGATCTTGCTAGAAGTCATGGCAGGTAAGGACGAATACGATGCAACGTGCAGCGAACGGTTCGTGGAGGCTTATTCCGAATTTAATTTCGACAGACCCGCCAGAGTCGCTTATTTCGATACGGCGCTCGACCACCCAGGCATGGACGAAAGTGTAAAATCGCTCACTTTTGATTTCATCGAAAAATTGCGGAGCAACGGCCACACCGTGGCGCCCGTCAGTTTCGACTACCTTGATTTTATAATTCCGGCATACTATGTGCTAACCACCGCCGAGGCTTCCAGCAACCTCAGCCGCTATGACGGCATCCGCTTCGGCCACCGCACGGAGGGCGCAAAGGACATCCACGAGGTGTATAAACGCTCCCGAACGGAGGGCTTCGGGACGGAGGTAAAACGGCGCATCATGCTCGGCACATTCGTGCTCAGCGCAGGCTATTACGATGCTTACTACGCAAAGGCGCAGCAGGTTCGGAGGCTGATTTTGGAGCGCACGGAGGCCATTTTGAAAAATTTTGACTTCATATTGATGCCCGCCTCACCGACCCCCGCTTGGAACATCGGTGAGATGACCGACGACCCCGTGGCGATGTACCTTGCCGACATCTTCACGGTGCAGGCAAACATGGTTGGGATGCCTGCCATCGCCCTGCCAATTGGCCAGCATCCATGCGGCTTGCCGGTGGGTGTGCAGCTGATGTCAGACAGGTTCCGGGAGGCTGAGTTGCTGGGTTTTGCCCGCAATCTGGAAACGGCCTAAATCGAGGTTTTAAATTTCGGATTTCCTGTGAAAGACACTCTTTTTTTTGCCCTGCAATAAGGGGTTTCAGAAGGGGTGTGGAAATTTTTAATACAAAAGGCTTGGACGGTCAAAACATTTGACTACTTTTGCAGCCTCACACAGTCTATGGAGATTGCTAAATGGCTTACCGATACGAACAAAAATATCCTCGTTTTACATCTTGAAGAAAACTACAGGAGGAGCCGGGTTCAGCAACAGTTTTTGAATTTAACGCCTATTTGCGCTGCTGCATGACACCGGTATTTGTTAACAAACCAGACTATTACATGGAACCTTATAGATTACGCCATTTGCTGGCTTCGCTGTTTATTTTTTCCCTGTTCGCCCTCCAGACCAATGCAAACACCAGCTTTAACGCTGACGAAATAAAGCCTCGCTTCGAGTCAATGGACTGCGTAATAGCGCCCCGCTACACTTCCGAAGTGGAGAGCTACATCAAGAAGCACCTCGCCTACAACGGCTCCAACGCCAAGCGCATCATGGAAAGGGCCGCTGTTTATTTCCCCATTTACGAAAAATACCTGAAGGAACACGGTCTGCCTCAAGACCTGAAATACCTTTCCATCGTTGAGTCGTCGCTGGTGCCGCAAGCGGTTTCGCCTGCTGGCGCAAAAGGGCTTTGGCAGTTCATGTCTGAAACAGGCAAGAACTACTGCCTGACCATTGACAATGAAGTGGACGAGCGCTTCTGCCCATACAATGCCACCGAGGCTGCCATGCAATACCTTGCCAAGCAATTCCAGCGCTTTGGCAGCTGGGAGTTGGCCTTGGCATCCTACAACTGCGGCCCCGGCACCATCAACAATGCCATGAAACGGGCAAGGAGCAACGACTACTGGGCCATTTCCAAGTACCTGCCTAGGGAAACAAAGAACTTTGTCCCTGCTTTTTTGGGCGCAGCCTATATCGGCAACTTCTACCACCTTCACGGCATTGAGCCTGAGTACCCAAGCCTTGACATGCAGGTGACGGAGGCCATCAAAGTTTACGACAAACTGGACTTTGCAACCATCGCATCGGTTACTGGCTTGCCAGTTTTCGTTGTTGAAAAATTGAACCCAGCCTTCAAAAAGGACTATGTGCCCGATAATACGGAAGGTTACGACGTGATTGTGCCTCGCCGTACTTCGGCTGCCCTGACAGAATACCTAGAAGCCCGCCGCCCAGATAGCCCCCGTAAAAAGGACATGCCAGAGGTGTTGCCCGCCCCTGCCGATTCTGCGAACTATCTGCCCGCCGAACAGTATTTTAGGTCGGTTTACGTTGTGGCGGAAGGGGATAAAATCGGCGAACTGGCCGAGACTTTCAATATTGCCCCCTATAACCTCAAGGTCTGGAACAAACTGACGAGCTACCAACTGAAAAAGGGGCAAGAGTTGACTATCTGGTTTCCCAATGAGTTCCATCATTTCTTGCCAAAAGAGGAAAAAATTGAAATAGCCAGGGTGGCTAACCCTGCTACCAGCAATGCTACAGCAGAAGGTGCTGTGGCAACAGAAGAAGTGTTCGAAAGGGACAATATGCCCCTGCCGAACGAAATGCCTACGCTGAAAAATAGTACCAAGCTGCAATCCATCGTTACCCCGAACCTAAAAGTGGCAATTGCTCCACCCGCTTCCATTGAGCCTCCGAAAACAGTGGAGAGCCGGGTGGAAAAAATGATTGCACCGCTCAAGAACATCAAAATCCAGTTGCCGAAGCCAAAGGAAAAAACTGAAAAGCCGAAACCTGCTCCAGCCAAGCCAAGCAAGTTTGCTGAGCAAAATGGCCACGGTATCATTTGATTTTGGTTCAAAAAAATAGAGTAAGGGCTTCCAGTGATTCGCTGGAAGCCCTTACTTTTTTATTCAACGCCTTCTTTTTGCCTTGCGGCAAAAAGCCGTTGCTTTGCAAAAAAAATTACCAATGCCAGCTACCATCGTCATTTTCACCTTCAACCCATTTCAAGAGAATACCTATGTGGTTTTCGATGAAACAAAGGAGTGCGTTATCATTGACCCCGGCTGTTTTGAGGCACATGAGCGCATTGAACTGGACAAGTTCATTCGAGACAATGAGCTGAAGCCCGTGCGGCTCATCAACACCCACTGCCACCTCGACCATGTTTTCGGAAATGCCTTTGTTAACCGAACTTGGGGCCTAGGGCTGGAAATACACGAGGGCGAGCTGCCCGTGCTGGAGGCCGTGCCGCAGATTGCCAAGTTTTATGGAATGCCAATGGGGGAGCAGTCGCCGGCCCCGGACAGATTTATAGCAGAGGCAGAAGTGATTGCCTTCGGCAATACCAAGATGGAAGCCATTCTGACGCCAGGCCATTCGCCTGCCAGTCTTTCGTTTTTCATTCGGGAAGATGGCTTGCTGATAGCGGGGGACGTGCTTTTCAGGGAGAGTATTGGCCGCACTGACCTGCCCGGTGGCGACTATGATACGCTCATTGCCAGCATCAAAGACAAGCTGCTGCCCTTGGGCGACGAGGTGAAGGTGTTTCCCGGCCACGGGCCGTCCACGACCATCGGCCATGAGCGCATGCACAACCCGTTTTTGTAGAAAAAAAGAAGCCGCTTCAATGCGAAGCGGCTCCTAACAAAATTTGAAGTAGTATGAAATTTCAGCTTTCGTAACAGCCGAAGCTGCCAGTATATTTCATTGTTCCACTTTAAGTCCACCGTAATTGAGATTGGCCTTGAAGGCACCCCGGCCATTTTGCCCACCTGTATGGCCTTTGACTTGATGGGAAGTCCCTTTTTCTTGCTCGTAAGTGACGACCAGCCCATCTGGATAGGCAATACCCGCAAAATTGGCATTGGCGTCGAAGGTATAGCTGGCTCCATCTTCAATTCCAATCTTGAAATCGGAGTGCTTGCCCACTAGGTTGATTTTATCAAATCCTTTGGAAACGTTGTCAATGCGGAGGTCGCCGTAGGCGAGGTCGAAGTCGCCATTCCCCCGTAAGCGTTCCACAATGATGTCGGTATATTGGCCGATAGCTTTGATGCTTTGGGCGCTTCCCAGCACAATGTCGCCATATTTCACGTCGCATTGCACCCGGTTCACTTTGCCCAGTTTGAACTCGTCATACCTTGAATCTGCGGTGAAATTCCCGGCGGTGGTCACAAAAAATTTGGAGGATTTCGAAGTAAGGCTAACGTTGCCAACTTCGGTCAAGGTCAGTTTGCTGTACGTGACGTTTAGGTTGGCGTCGCCAGATTTGACCACGGTTCCATTGCCGTAATCAAGGTTGAGCGAAAGTCCGGCATTGGCGCCTTCCAATGTGATATTACCATATTTTATGTCTGCTTTTGTCTTGCCCGAAAGGGGGGCTACCGATGCATTGCCATATTTGTTGCTGAGGTCCAAGGAGGCAGTGGCGGGCATATAGACTTGGTAGTTGATTTGAAACTCGGTCTTGTCGCTTCCGCCCCAATCAAACCAAGAGCCTTTGGTGGATGCTATCACGGTCTCTGCCTTAACGAAATTGTCGTCATTGGCGAATTCGATGTGGATCCGGTCGAAAACTGGCTGAGCTTGCGACTCATTGGAAGCCTTTACTACGATGGTGACGTCCACTTTTGCCCGTTTTTTGTCCCAGGTTTTCACATCCACCTTTCCGTATTTGTTGACGATGTTCACAGTCCCAGTGCTATTCAACGGGAATTCTTTTTTGATGGTCTTGGTAAACTCGGGTGCGTTTGGGTCGGGCTGCACGGTGGTAGGCTCCAAGGTGGAGGCAAGGTACCACACGGGGTCTGGTGCTGCATTGCCAGAAGGCAAGAAGGCCATGCTCCAGACCAAGGCCAACAAAAGCATTTGGTATTTAAAGACTGACTTCATTTTCTGTCGAATTTATAGTTGTAGGATTAACGCTTTCCACTTTTTCGAGCACTTGCTCCAAGATGTTGACTTTGGTTTGGTAGGTCTCAATCATCGCTTGGATGATTTTCTCCTCTGCACCTTCGGGCGCATCCTTTAGCTCCTGCCGAAGTTGTTCGTAGGTTTCATCCAGTTCTTTCAAGTCGGCCTTCACGACGCCATCTTGATGGTAGGCTGCCAATTTGGCCATTTTCTCCTCTACTTGGGAGCTGAAATACCGCTCCATTTCTGCATGTTCGGGCGACATATCGGCCAAGGACTCTACGGCCTGGTCTTGGTTGGTCAGGTAGGCCCCCGCAGCGCCCCCTGCAAGGAGCAGTACCAGTATGGCCGCCGCCGCACGGAGCCTTTTCATCCAAACCAACCGCACTGTTGGCCGCTGTTGGTCTAGGTGCTTATCAAGACTCGCCCAGACATTCAGGCTTGGCACCTCGGCGTCGAAGTCGGCCCTGTTTTCCAGAATGAATTTTTCTAAGTTGCTCATTTTCTATGTTTTATAAGGGTTGATGGAGGTTTGTGGGGTTGGATTCAACAAAAAATCAAGCTTACAAACCTCCTCAACCTTATCAACTTTTGTCAACCAAGAGCTGCTGCCCATCGAGCAGTTCCCGCAGTTTTTTTCTGGCCCTGCTGAACTGCGATTTGGAAGTAGCCTCGGTGATGTCGAGTATTTCGCCAATTTCTTTGTGGTCGTAGCCTTCGAACATGTAGAGGCTAAACACGACCCTGTAGCCATCGGGAAGCTTGCCCATTGCTGCGTTGATGGCCTTCACGTTCAAGTGCTTTTCGTTCACTGGCTCGTGGTCGGCCACATGGTGGAAACGGTCGTCCAACGACTCAATTTTCAGCTTTCGCTTTTTAAGGAAATTGATGCAGTTATTGACGATGATCCGCTTAATCCAAGCCCCAATGGTGGACTCGTAGCGGAAGCTTTCCATTTTTGAATAAACGTCAATGAACGACTGTTGAAGCAGGTCCTCGGCATCCAGGGCATTGTTCACCATGCGCAGGCATACGTTGTACATGGCTTGTGAGTAAAGCCTGTACAGCTCGAACTGCGCCTTTCGGTCACCCTTCATGCAGCGCTCGATGATGTCCCGGTGGGTGCTTCCGTAGTCCAAATTTGGTAGTTAGTTTTCAGTCATTATTGACAGTCGGATTGCCAAAGGGTTGCACGTAGTGGTGAGAATTGAGGAACAAACGGTGCTTTTGAGCTTTGAGGTTGGCGTTTAAATTATTGATAATCAATTGTTTGGTTCAATATAAAAATAGGCGTACCTACAATTATTCTTCCTCGTCCTTTGCTTTGTTGCGGTCACGCAGCTTGATGTCATCCACTTTTTCGTTGAGAAATTGGTTGAGCCGCTCAATGTTCAGATTGGACGATAGCTCGCCAAATGCATTGATTTTAATGTCGAAACCCTTGAGTTCTTCGTGAACCTTGGGCTGTTGCTTTTCCGTGGTTTTTGATTTTTTCGCCATTTTGTTTTGGTTTAAGTCAATTATTTCACCCGTTGCAACCCTGCCTTCGCACCTTCAAAACTTGGGTTGATGCGCAGGACGTTCTCAAAATCTGATTTTGCCTGGGTCTTGTCGCCCTTCATTTCGGCAGCGAGGCCCCTATGGAAATAGCCTTCGGCAAACTCTGGGGCGAATTTTACGGTCAGGTCAAAACTTTTGTAAGCCTGCGCAACGGAATCCATGTCCAAATAAAGCAGCCCAAGGTTGTAGTAGCCCTCGGAGTATTGCGGATTGATGCTGTTTATCTTTTTGTACAACGCAACGGCCCCTTTCAGGTCGTTCTTTTTATTGGAAAGGTAGTACGCCTTTGCGTGGAGGGCTTCCACGCTGGTCGAGTCCGCCCGGATGGCATTGTCATAATATTTGGCTGCCTTTGGCAAATCTTTATTGGCGAGCAGGTCGGCGAGCTTGATCCATGCATCAACCAGTTTGGGGTCGTTCTCCACGGCACTTTGGTAGGCCGTGATGGCTTGGTCGGTTTTGCCCATATCGGAGAAGACGTTGCCAAACATGAAGAACATCTCTGGGTTGAGCGGCTCCCGTGTCTGGATGCGCTGCAAAGTAGCCAAGGCTTGCACGTGTTGTTTTACAATCAGTTGATATTCAGCGAGTTTTAACAAGGTCGGTGTCCTATCCGGGAAACGAAGCCCTGCCTTTTCCATCACCTGTAGGCCCTGCCTCGACTTGTAGTAGTCCATGTAAATATCGGCCAAAATATGGTAGTACTCAGGCTTGGTGGAGTCAAGTTGGATGGCCTTTTCCAAGTCGGCGATGCCCTCGTCAAAATTTTCGTTCTCGTACCAAAGCGCCCCACGAGTAGCGTAAAGGCTGGCATTGGTCGGTTCTGCGGTTATTTTATTTGAAATATCTTGGATTTGCGGCGTGCCACCTGCCACTGTTGGCGCATTGACTTCTGTTGTCGGCGCTGGTTCGTTCTTGCATGACGAAACGGCGAGCAGCAGCAGGACTGCCAAGGGGAATAGAAAGTTTTTCGATTTCATAGCTGCAAAAATAAGGATTAGGTTCCCTACGGGAATAACAAAATAAGGATTGCGGCGTGGGCAGAAACGTTGTATTGGTCGTCAATGGAGGCGGCGTTTTACCATCATCAAATCCTCCACTTTTTCCAAAAGGCCCTTGGGCCTCAATGCCCGCCAGTTCACTTCGTTCAAACGCTTACCGAAATTGATGTAGTACCCCAACCGGGCATCGTCCATTTCCTCTTCCACATGTGGGAAAAGGTTCAGCAAGCAAATCCAGCCGTCTTCGTCCTTCACGTCTTCGTACCACTCCTCGTAGTAGCAGTCATCGGAGGCATGGAAGTTCAGCACGTTTTCCGCAATGATAATGAATTTATGGATGCCCTGCTTGGTCAGTTCGTCCACCACTTCCCGCTTTAGGTACATGATGTCGTTGTAAAGACAATCATTCCATTCGCCGATCATCTCGAAAACAGCAAAACCCTCTTCATGGTCCACAAAAAGGATTTTCATGTAGAGCGTCTGCGAGCCGAACTCGTCCCACTGTGGGTGGATATAGTGGTTATAGACTTTTTTGGTGTAGTAAAACTCATCGTACACCCGACCATAAAAAGGGGAGTTTTTGTCATGGGCGGCGTCGTAATCGTCCTGCCAACGGTGGTATGGCGCTATATCGTGCATGAAAATGCAAGGTTTCGAGTTTTGGGTTTCGAGTTTTGAGTTGATGTGCCCCAACTCAAAACCCAAAACTCGAAACTATTTTATACCTCTTGTGCCTTCAAAATATCCAATTCACGAGCCACTGCTGCCAGTTTTCCAATGGCTTCGTCAATCTGCGCAAAAGTATGCGTGGCCATGAGCGAGAATCGGATGAGTGTGTCCTCTGCTGCCACGGCGGGCGTCACCACCGGGTTCACGAACACGCCCTGCTCCTGCAAAATCTTGGTCAGCATGAAAGTTTTGTTCACGTCCCGCACATAGATTGGGATGATGGGCGTCGTCGAGTGGCCCGTTTCAAAGCCGAGGTCATCGAGCATGCCCTTTGCGTAGCGGGTATTGGCCCAAAGCTGCTCCAAGCGCTCTGGTTCTTGCTGTATCAATTCCAGTGCGGCAATCACGGCGGCGGCGTTTGCTGGCGCAATGCTGGCGCTGAAGATGAGTGAGCGGGCGTTGTGCTTCAGCCAGTTGGCAATGTCGTGGCTGCAAGCAATGAAGCCGCCGATAGTGGCCAGCGACTTGGAGAAAGTACCCATGATGAGGTCCACTTCGTCCGTCAGGCCGAAATGGTTGCAGGTTCCACGGCCCAGTTCGCCCATGACGCCGAGGCCGTGTGCATCGTCAATCATGATGCTGGCATTGTATTGCTTCGCAAGGCGCACCATTTCGGGGAGCTTGCACACATCGCCTTCCATGCTAAACACGCCGTCGCTGACGATGAGCGCCACGTCTTCTGGGCCACGCTCCTTGCCTGCCCTGCCTAGCACCGTTTCCAGCGACTCCATGTTGTTGTGCTTGAATTTACGGGTGGTGGCAAAGCTGAGTCGGGTTCCGTCCACGATGGAGGCGTGGTTGGCATCGTCGGAGATGATGAAGTCTTTGCGGCCCAGCACGGAGGAGAGCACGCCAAGGTTCACCTGCATGCCCGTGCTGAACACGATGGCTTCTTCCATGCCCACGAATTTTGCCAGCTTATCTTCCAGTTCGATGTGGAGGTCGAGGGTGCCATTGAGGAAGCGGGAGCCAGCGCAGCCGGAGCCGTACTTGTCCACGGCAGCCTTGGCGGCCTCTTTGAGCTTCGGGTGGTTGGTGAGGCCGAGGTAGCTGTTCGAGCCGAACATGAGCACCTTCTTGCCGTTCATGGTCACCACCGTGTCTTGGTCGCTTTCGATGACCCTGAAATAGGGGTACACGCCCGCCGCTTTAGCCTCTTGCGGTGCAGTGTACCGTTTCATTTTCGTTTGAAGCAAGTTCATTAGTCTTTCTGTATTGAGTGTTTTGCGAATGACAATTTAACGAATGATGGCTGCATAACGCTCCATCCAACTATTCACCCTCGTCTTCAATATCAATTTCTCATACACCAGAATCGTTGCCACGGAGCAAGTTGCCCCCAGCATCACATCTATGATATAATGGTGGCGTGAATAGACCGCTGCCCACCAAATTCCGAGTAAAATTACCAAAAACACCAGACTGGCAAGGCGGCGGCGCATTTTTACCCCAAAATACAGGGTAACAAGCGGGTAAGCCGAGTGCAGCGAGGGTATGGCAGCGAACACATTCGAGTTCTTGGCGTACATGCCATGGAACAAATTCACCCCCAAGATGCGGTCAAAGTTCGCCAACCCTGCCTCATTGCCGGGGATATTGAAATTTTCCTCGAAACCGTGCAGCTCCACGTACCAAGGTGCCGCCGCAGGGTAGGCATAGTACAGCACAAAGCCAAAAAGGTTTACCAACAGGAAGGAAAGCGAAAAATCGAGCAGGGTTCTTTTGTCTTTGAAGAAAAGCCAGAGTGCAAAGGCCATCGGCACGGGCACCCAGCAGAGGTAGAACAGGCCAGACAGCACATCGGCCACGGGGTGGGTGTTCACGGCGAAGAACTCGTTGGGCGTCACTCGGCTGCCGTTGTAATCGAAGCCGAAAAGCGCCTTTTCCAGTTCGTAGGGCTGTTGCACGTGTACGGGGTTCACCTCGTAGTTGGGCAGCACCCGCATGGCATCGTAGATGACCCAATAGATGGCGAAAAATGCGAGGGAAAGAAAGACCTTTCGGGTGGTGTCACTGGTGAAATAGAGCGCCAAGCAAAGGCCGCGGAAAACATAGTGGTCGGAGCGCAGGCCCACCACGAGCGACGTCCAAAGCATATAAGCCGTGGCAAGGCCCAGCATAATCGTTGTCTCTCGTCTTGGAAACCGCTCAAATGGCATTCTGCTCCGTTCTGTTTGTGTTTGCTTACAAATGCTTTGCGCCACCAAATTGTTGCATGGCAGACAAAACAAAGGCTCGCAAAGGTAGGAAGGCCGTCTCCAATTTTTGCGCAAGCGGCTTCAAAGAATGGAAAAACAGCTTTTCTTTGGAGGCATTTTAAATAAGCCCACGCCTATTTCTGGTTTGAATATTGAAATAAGGGCTTTGGTTTTATATCACTTCGCAATGCGCTGACGCAAACCACGTTTTATGCCATGCAACCCTCGAAAGCCTTTGGTGTTATTGAACTATAAAAAATTGAGCATGAAAATATTCAAATCACGTACTTCTAGGTTTCTCGCCATCGGTGCCATTGCCTTCGGCGGTTTGGCTACCACGGTCATCGAGAACGGCAACTACTTCGAAATCGCCAAAAACCTCGAAATCTTCACCAACCTCTACAAAGAGGTGAACACCTACTACGTGGACGAAATTGACCCGTCAATCCTCATGAAGACGGGCATTGACGCCATGATGGAGAGCCTCGACCCCTACACCAATTATATCTCCGAAACGCAAATCGAGGGCTACCGCTTCATTACAGAAGGCAAATACAACGGCATCGGGGCAGACATCCGGCTCATTGACGAACTGCCGACCATCGTATCGCCCTATTTGGATGCGCCAGCGCAAAAGGCGGGACTAAAGGCGGGTGACAAGATCATCGCCATTGACGGCAAGGATACCAAGGGCAAGACCACCGACGAGGTGAGCGCTTTCCTGAAGGGCTACCCCGGCACCGAGGTGGAGCTGACCATCAGCCGTCCCGGACAGGACAAACCGCTGAAAATCAATCTCGTACGTGACGAGGTCTCCGTCTCCAATGTGCCCTACTCCGGCATGGTCTCCGGTGACGTGGGTTATATAGCCCTCACCACCTTCACCCGCGATGCTGGCAAAAACGTGGCAAAGGCCCTCGCCGACCTGAAAACCGAGCAGCCCAACCTCAAAGGCGTCATCCTCGACCTGCGGGACAATGGTGGTGGCCTTTTGGCGGAAGCCGTCAACCTCTGCAATGTGTTCGTGCCTCGTGACGAACTCGTGGTGACCACCAAAGGCAAGGTGAAGGAATGGGACCGCAGCTTTCGCACCCAAGCCCCGGCCAACGATCCACAAGTGCCTGTCATCGTATTGATAAACAAAGGCTCGGCCTCTGCTTCCGAAATCGTGTCGGGCACCATCCAAGACCTCGACCGGGGCGTGCTGCTCGGCCAGCGCAGCTACGGCAAGGGCCTCGTGCAAAACACCCGTGACATTGGCTACAATGCCAAGGTGAAACTGACCACCGCCAAATATTACATACCTAGTGGCCGCTGCATCCAGGCCGTGGAATACAAGGACGGCAAGCCCGTGGACATCGCCGACTCGAAGCGGGCCAAGTTCAAGACCCGCAACGGCCGCACCGTGCTCGACGGCGGTGGCGTGGCTCCCGACGTGCTGCTCGACCACGATGCCAACAGCAATATCCTCCAGACCTTGGAGGAGAAAAACGTGGTGTTCAAATACGTGACCGAGTGGATGCTGCGCAACCCGGAGGTGAAGACCTTGGAGGATTTCCATTTCACCGCTTGGGACGACTTTGTGGCCTACCTCAACAAGCAGAACTACGATTTCGATACGGAGACGGAGAAGCTGCTCAAGGATTTGAAGGAAAAATCAATCAAAGGCGGCTATCTCGCTGCTGCCGACTTGCAAGCCTTGGAAACCAAAGTGCTTGCCGCCAAGAAAGCTGATATTGACAAGCATAAAGAGGCCATCACCGACATGATTGAGAAGGAAATCGTGAGCCGGTTCTTCTATGAAAAAGGCCGCATTCAAATGGGCTTGCGCAATGATGCGGAAATCAAGGAGGCCATCAAGTTGTTTGGCGACAAGGCGAAGTACGATTCTATTTTGAAGGGGTAAAATTATTGACAATGCAAGTGGCCTTGGCCGCTGGCATTGTCAATTTCTTATTTTTGTGGCCGAGGCAGTTACTGCCTCGGCCACAATTGTTTAATATCCTAACCTATGCACTACCATCAACTCGGCCAAATACCCCCCAAGCGCCACACCCAGTTCCGCAAGCCCGACGGCAGCCTCTATGCCGAGGAACTGTTTTCCACTGAGGGTTTTAGCGATGTCTATTCGCTGATTTACCATACGCACCCGCCCACGCAAATCGTGCAGGTGGGCGACCCGTACAGCGTGGCGCCGAAGCTGGTTTCCGATAAACAGTTGAAACACAGGAGCTTGAAGGGCTTCAAAATAGCGCCGGAGGACGACTACCTGCGCAGCCGCAAGCCCATTCTGGTCAACGATGATTGCCGAATCATCCTTGCCGCCCCTCGCAAGAGCAGGTCGGATTATTTTTACAAAAACGCCGATGCCGACGAAGTGATTTTCATACACGAAGGAACTGGCACACTACGCACGATGTACGGCAACCTCGATTTCGCCTACGGCGACTACCTCGTGGTGCCCCGTGGCACGACCTACCAGCTCAGGTTCAACGACGAAAACAACCGCCTTTTCATCGTCGAGAGCACCAGTCCCATCACCACGCCCAAGCGCTACCGCAACAATTACGGCCAATTGCTGGAGCACTCGCCCTTTTGCGAGCGGGACATCCGCAAGCCGATGCAGTTGGAGACCCATGACGAGCAGGGTGACTTCCTGTTTTACATCAAAAAACAAGACCAGATTTACCCTTACCACTACCTCAACCACCCCTTCGACGTGGTGGGTTGGGATGGCTACCTCTACCCCTACGCCTTTAGCATTCACAATTTTGAGCCGATCACGGGCCGCCTGCACATGCCGCCGCCCATCCACCAGACCTTCGAGACCCGTGCCTTTGTCATTTGCAGCTTCGTGCCCCGGCTCTACGATTACCACCCGCTGGCCATCCCTGCGCCTTACAACCACTCGAACATTGACAGCGACGAGGTACTCTACTACGTGGACGGCGACTTTATGAGCCGCAAGAGCGTGGAGCGAGGACAAATCACACTTCACCCCGGCGGCATCCCCCACGGGCCGCACCTAGGCACGGTGGAGAAGAGCATCGGCAAAAAGGAGACGCTGGAACTGGCGGTGATGGTGGATACTTTCCGGCCATTGAAGATGACGGAATATGCGGCGGGGATTGAGGATGGGGACTATTATCGGAGTTGGTTGCCTTCTTGAAAAAGTTGGCCCCAAAGGGGTGGACATTTCGACAGTTGGCAGTCAGTTTGGAGGGTTTGTCCCGATTTTTCGGGATGTTTAATCAACCTCAGCTTCGATTAACCCTGAGTCGTTTTTACAGTAAGAAATATGGTCAAAGCATTGGGTCATTTTGACTTTCCATCAAAATAGCTGAACTTCGCAAAAACGTTGAAAATGGACAATACTACCATAGCTGGCATCAAAACGACCCTCATCATCAAGCCTACCGAACTGGACTTTGTACTGAATCTTCTCGGTGCGTTGAAGGGCAAGGGCTTTCTTGATTTTCAAGTGGAAAAAGCGCCGGACGAACCACCTTTCCGGCAGCTCACAGCCGAGGAATTGAACGCTATCCTTGAAAAAGCAGAAGATAGCAAGGACATTTCATTGGAGGCTTTCAGGGAAAAACACAGGCTATGATTATTGCTGGAAGGGAAATCGTTGTCAAACAAACGTTTGATGAAATGCTAGACGAAATCCTTGCATGGTACGTCTCGCAAGGGCATGACCAGTTCGCCCAGAAGTTTGTGAAGGAACTATACGATGCCATTGTCCATAAAATTGCACCCTACCCTGAGCGCCATGCAGAGTACCCATTTAAACGGACACCCGATAGGCTTTACCGCCGCTATATTTTCCGCAAGAAATATTATCTGATTTACAAAGTGCTGCCTCAAAAATTGGAAATTCTGGCCTTTGTCTATTCTAAGCGAGATTTGGAA
>JADLHE010000446.1 GCA_020848965.1 Saprospiraceae bacterium | reverse complement strand
TTCTTGCCTGACAACATCATGTTGTTCACGAACTGGGTAACCACCATATCGCTATACCGGGGATCCGGCAAAAGAATTCTTGGTTTCGGTTTATGCTTCCTCATCTTGAGAAAATTATATTTTTAAGAAATCTTTTCTTGATTTTTTCAAGTTCGATTAGCCCCTTGTTGACTTGGCTCTGCCTGAAAATATGCAAAGCCCCGACTGCAAACTGCCAACTGCCGAACTGCCAACTAGATTACTTCTTCTTGCCGCCCTTAGTTGGTGCTGCGGCTACTTGTCCTGGTTTCGGACGCTTGGTACCGTACTGGCTGCGGCTCTTCTTACGGTTGTTCACGCCAGCAGTATCCAAGGCACCACGGACGATGGTGTAGCGTACACCTGGCAAGTCCTTCACCTTTCCGCCACGTACAAGTACGATGGAGTGTTCCTGAAGGTTGTGACCTTCTCCTGGGATGTAGGCAATGATTTCATTCTGGTTGGTCAGACGTACTTTGGCTACTTTCCGAAGTGCCGAGTTCGGCTTCTTTGGCGTGGTCGTGTACACACGGGTGCAAACGCCCCTGCGTTGTGGACAAGCCCCCAATGCACGTGACTTGCTTGCGACCACAACTTTCTCTCTTCCTTTACGGACTAATTGATTGATGGTTGGCATAAAAGCTTAATTTTCCCGCTGTTTCCTTGCTTCAACCGACGAAAAACGCACAAGTTTCAAGGCGCATCTGGTCGATTTACTCCCACTCAAAAGGAGGGTCTCGAAAAAGCGAGCGCAAATGTACGGAGATAAAGCAATTCCTAGTTAGTTTTAACCAAAAATAATTTTGCTTAGGCCCGCACAGAATTATTGCAACCACCAAAGGCTTTCACAAATGATAATTTGCCTTAACTTTTGGTGACTCAAGCTCTTACTGACCTTTTTTCATTTGGTTTCAAATTGCAGGCGCACAATCAAAAAAAAATCGAACACCGCTTCACAACTTCCCTTTAGGTTTGCCACTTAAACCGTTTCATCGTCATAAATCAAGACCTATGCGCAAACCCATCCTACTTCCGTTATTCTTAGCGCTCCTATTCTCTGCCTGCAAACAAGCCCAACAGCAGTCCGCAGATACCATTCTCTTCAATGGCAATATATATACGGTGGACGAAGCCCACCCTACCGCCGAAGCCATTGCCATCAAGGATGGCCTTATCCTTCAAGTTGGCTCCAATTCCGACATTGAAAAGTTAAAAGGTGATAAAACCGAGGTGATTGACCTTCAAGGCCAGTTCGCCATGCCAGGTTTTATTGAGGGGCATGGGCATTTCAGCAGCATGGGCTACAGCCTTATTGACCTCAATTTTTTGAAATCGAAAAACTGGAACGAAATCGTGGCAGCAGTGGCCGAAGCCGCCAAAAAGGCCAAGCCCGGCGAATGGATTTTTGGCGGCGGCTGGCACCAAGAGAAATGGGACGAAGCCCTCGAAAAACATGTGCAGGGCTATCCCTATCACGACCACCTGAGCGAGGTGGCCCCCAACAACCCAGTTCTGCTCGAACATGCCAGCGGTCATGCGCTCATTGCCAATAAAGCAGCAATGGATGCCGCTGGCATCAGCAAGGAATCACCTGACCCTACCGGCGGCCATATCGTGCGTGACCCTAGTGGTGAGGCCATTGGTGTTTTCGAGGAAAATGCCATGGACGCCATTTACAAGGTACATCAAGATTACCTGGCCACCCTTTCGCCGGAGGCGCAACTGGAACGCTGGAAAAATGGCGTCGAACTGGCGCAACAGGAATGCCTACGCCAAGGAGTGACCAGTTTTCAGGACGCAGCCTCCAGTTTTACGGAAATAGAGCGGTACAAAAAAATGGCCGAAGCTGGCCAACTGCGTCTTCGCCTTTGGGCGATGGTGCGACATACCTCTAAAGAACTCGAAGGCCACTTGGACGGCTATCCTATTATTAATGTGGGCGACCGACATTTCACCTGTAGGGCCATCAAAACCGCTTTTGACGGGGCACTTGGCTCATATGGCGCTTGGTTGCTTGCGCCTTACAACGACAAGCCCGGATTTGATGGGCAGAATACGGTCAGTGTAGAAGAAGTAAAGGCCATTGCGAAGCTGGCATTTGATAAAAAAATGCAACTCTGCGTGCATACCATCGGCGACCGAGCCAATCGGGAACTGCTCAATTTGATGGAGGAAATCACAAAGGCAGGTGGTAAGCCATTGAACGACCTCCGTTGGCGCAGCGAACATGCGCAGCATATTGACCCAGCGGATATTCCACGTTTTGCGCAGCTAGGAGTCATAGCTGCCATGCAGGGCATTCATTGCACCAGCGACGCCCCTTTTGTGGTGAAACGCTTGGGCGAAGAAAGGGCGAGGCTGGGCGCCTATCCTTGGCAGAGCCTGCTCAAGGCCGGAGCCATCGTCGGCAATGGTACGGACGTGCCAGTCGAGGATGTCTCCCCCATTGAGTGCTTTTATGCAAGTGTGACCCGCAAGCGGCATCAAAGCAGCAATACGGGTTTGGAGCTTTTCCCAGAACAAAAAATGACGAGGGCACAGGCCATCAAAAGCTATACGCTATCCAATGCCTATGCAGCTTTTGAGGATGATTGGAAAGGAAGCTTGACACCCGGCAAGGTGGCGGACATTGTAGTGCTGAGCAACGACCTACTCAAATGTTCCGATGAAGCGGTTTTAAAGACGAAGGTGATTTGGACGATGGTTGGTGGGGAGGTGCTTTATAAGGCGGAATAACCTTCAGTCACCTCCCCACTCTTTTATCTTACTTCCCGTGGCACTGCTTATACTTCTTCCCACTACCACAAGGACAAGGGTCGTTGCGGCCTACCCTTGGCTCTTGGTGCTTCACTGTTTCTTGCTTGGCTTGTTGTGAAACGCCTTCGGCAGCGGCCCTTGCACGGGCCTCGGCCTCCGTGGAAGGCGCACTACTGCTACCCTCTCCGGGGCGGCTGATGCGCAGCTTGCTCAGGTCCACTTTCTGCGGCTCACGGGCTTGCTGCACTTGCTGGTTGGGGGCCATGGCCAACATACCCTGCGACAGGTAAGAGGTCACTTCTTCGTTGATGCGGTAAATCAAGTCCTCGAAGAGCTTGTAAGCCTCCATTTTATAGATGACCAAGGGGTCTTTCTGCTCGAAGCTGGCCGATTGCACGGATTCTTTCAACTCGTCCATGCTGCGCAAATGCTCCTTCCATTTTTCATCCAAAATGGACAAGGTCACCGCTTTTTCGATGTCACGCATCAAGCTCTTACCGTTGGATTTCACTGCGTCTTCCAACTCTGCGGCGATGGGCAGGGTTCGGTTACGACCATCCGTGTAGGGTACGGCAATGCGGCGGTAGCGCTGGCCCTGCTGCTCGTGTACCTGTTTCACCGTTGGCAACAGCACACTGATAAGGTGTTGCTCTTTGCGGTGATAGAAATCGTAGTATTGCTCTTGGAAGCTGTCAACTAGGTCGTCCACTTTTTTGGAACTGAACTCTTGCTCGCTGAACGACGGCTCGAAACCCAATTCGCTGATGCAATCTTGGCGGAAGCCATCAAAATCGCCGTTGGCTTTATGCGCAGAAAGGATGCTCTCGGTCATGCCACGGAACATCATGTCAAGGTCAACCTGCAAGCGCTCGCCGCTGAGGGCATTGTAGCGTTTCTTGTAAATGGCTTCCCGTTGGATGTTCATCACGTCGTCGTATTCCAACAAGCGCTTACGGATGCCGAAGTTGTTCTCTTCCACCTTCTGTTGCGCCCGTTCGATGCTCTTCGTCACCATAGAATGCTGTATGACGTCGCCTTCTTGGTGGCCCATTTTATCCATCAAACCTGCGATGCGCTCGCTCTGGAAGAGGCGCATGAGGTTGTCTTCCAAGGATACGTAGAACTGCGTCGAACCGGGGTCGCCTTGACGACCGGAACGGCCCCTCAACTGGCGGTCAACCCGGCGGCTGTCGTGGCGCTCGGTACCCACGATGGCTAGACCACCCACTACTTCCACACCGGGCTTGAGTTGGAAAGCACCTGCCAGTTCGTGTTTTTCGCTGTCAATGATGAGTTCATTGCCAGTGCCACGCTGCTTGAGCGTGTAAGGGTAGCCACCCTTTCCACCACCTGTTTTCACCACATCGAACAGGGTTGGCGTCGCCAATTTGATGTCCGTACCACGACCCGCCATGTTGGTGGCGATGGTCACGTTGCCGTGGCCGTTCTCGTCCTGCTGACCTGCCTTGGCCACGATAAAGGCTTCCCGCTGGTGCTGTTTGGCGTTCAAAACCTCGTGCTTCACCCCACGCATGGAGAGCAAGCGGCTCAGTTTTTCCGAAATATCCACCGAAGTGGTACCGACCAGCACTGGGCGGCCAGCCTTGCTCAGTTGCGCAATCTTGTCAATGACCGCATTGTATTTTTCACGTGCGGTCTTATACACTTCGTCCTCCGAATCAAGGCGCTGGATGGGCCTGTTGGTTGGGATGACGGAAACCTCCAATTTATAGATGTCCCAAAGCTCCTTTGCTTCCGTTTCTGCCGTACCGGTCATACCAGCCAGCTTGTGATACATACGGAAGTAGTTCTGGAGCGTGATGGTAGCGTAGGTTTGGGTGGCTTCGCCAACTTTCACGTTCTCCTTCGCTTCGAGGGCTTGGTGCAGGCCATCGGAATAGCGGCGGCCCTCCATCATACGGCCCGTGGATTCGTCCACGATTTTCACCTCGCCTTCTATCACCACGTATTCTTCATCCTTTTCAAAAAGGGTGTATGCTTTCAGCAATTGGTGCATCGCATGAAGGCGGCTTGATTTCACCGCAAACTCCTGTGAAAGCTTGATGCGGGACTCTTCTTTTTCTTCCTTGGTCAGGCTGCTGTTGTCAATTTCGACCATGCGGGCTGCCAAGTCGGGCATGATGAAGAAGCCGGGGTCTTCTTTGCCCTTGGCCAGCCATTCGGCGCCGTTGTCGGTGAGTTCCACGCTGCGGTTCTTTTCATCAATGGTGAAAAGCAGCGGCTCGTCCACGAGGTGCATATTCTTCGAGTTCTCCTGCATGTAGAAGTTCTCGGCCTTTTGAAGCATGACTTTCACACCTTCTTCGCTGAGGAACTTGATGAGCGGACGGCTCTTTGGCAGCGCCCGATGGGCACGGAGCAGCGCCAGGCCAGCTTCGCCTTCGTCATGGCCGTCGTCGCCATCGGCGAAGAGTTTTTTGGCCTCGGCCAAATACTGATTCGACAGTTTTTGTTGCGCAGCAAGCAGTTTTTCCACCTCTGGTTTTAGGTGCTTGTACTCTTGCTCCTCCTCGCCTTCGCCCACTGGGCCGGAGATGATGAGCGGGGTACGGGCATCGTCAATCAAAACGGAGTCCACCTCGTCCACCATCGCAAAATGGTGCTTGCGCTGCACCATTTCATCGAGGGAGCGCACCATGTTGTCACGCAGGTAGTCAAAACCGAATTCGTTGTTCGTGCCGTACGTGATGTCCGCGCGGTAGCCCACCTTCCGCTCGTAGGTGTCCATGTCGTGCTGAATCAGCCCGACGGTCAGCCCGAGAAATTCAAAGACCGGCCG
>JADLHE010000445.1 GCA_020848965.1 Saprospiraceae bacterium | reverse complement strand
CTGCACCTGCTCCGCCACTTGCACTATTTTATCGTTGCTGAAAAAGCTGCCCAACTGCTTCACCTTGCCGATGGCCTGCCGCACGGCATGGTCGTCGAATGGCTTGAGGATATACCCTACCCCATTGGTCTGAAAGGCTTGCAGGGCGTATTCATCGTAGGCGGTGCAAAACACGACCGGGCATTTCACCTCCACTTCCTTGAAGATTTCAAAGCTGAGGCCATCGGCCAGTTGGATGTCGAAAAAGGCGAGGTCGAGCTTGGGGCCTTT
Organism: Saprospiraceae bacterium; assembly: GCA_020848965.1. GTDB lineage: Bacteria > Bacteroidota > Bacteroidia > Chitinophagales > Saprospiraceae > UBA6168. Next base: position 17,433 of record JADLHE010000445.1, on the reverse strand, counting down.
TTCCAGAAAGGCCAGCGTGCCCTCCACGCTGTCGGTGATTTTGACGACCTCGGCATCGGGTTCCACTTCCTTGACCGTGTTGGCGAGGTCAATGGCCGTGCGGGGTTCGTCTTCTGCAATAAGAACTTTCATTTCGATTCAGGTTTGGGTTTTTCCCTTTGGCCCAACGATTCCCGCAAGGGATGGATATTCGACAGTATCAGCACCGTTGTGACCAAGAACATCAACAACTCCAAGCTGACCAGCACCCTGCCTGCCGCCTGCGTCGGGTAGATGTCGCCAAAGCCCGCCGTGGAAAAAGTGGCGAGGCTGAAATAGCAAAAGGCAATGGCCTGTTCGAGCGGCATGCTATCGGCCGGGATATTGGCAAATGCAGTTGATTCAATGCGGTAGAGGCAAAAATAGTCAATCGCAAAGGACAATATCATCATCGAAACGCTGATACCAAAGAAAAGCAGGTATTTGGTGAAGTCGAAATGCCGCCCGGCAGTGGCCCGCAGGATGTCCAAATTGAGGTACACAAAATAAACAGCCTTCACCACAGCCAATGCGAACAGGAAAAACAGCTTCAACGAGCGGCCTGCCACTTCGTTGTAGTCCAAAAAGAAGAGGACGACGCCAGAAGCAATCATCAGTACAAATCGCCAAACTGCTTTTCTATAAAACATAAAGCCTTATTAGTATTCGCCGCAAGAAGCTTTCTTTAGTTTCAAGCAGCCGTAGTCCATAATTGTTCAATGGCCTTTTGCCGATATGGTCGGCAATTTTACTTCAAAATATTGGTCGGTCTTGCTCACTTCAATCCCTTGCCCCGCCAGCAGTTCATACCGACGGTTCACGTTCTTCAAACCCGCACCGTTGCTTTCTTCCATCGCCTTCTTGGGTTGCAGGTTGTTGCGCATGGCCACGTGGCCATCATCGGGGCAATAAATCTGGATATGGAGCGGCTTGTCCATGCTCACCACATTGTGTTTCACGGCATTTTCCATCAACAACTGGAAGGTGAGCGGCGGCATCTTGCTGTTCAACACCTGTGCCGGCAATTGGATGTCGAGGTTGAAATTATCGGAAAAACGGGTCTTGAGCAAGTAGGCATAGGAGTTGAGCATCTCCAGTTCCTCACTGATGGTCGTCTGCTGTTTCATGGTGCTCTGCAACAGGTAGCGGTACACCCCCGACAAGTGCATGATGAAATCGGAAGCCTTGGGGTCGTTGCCCTTCACCATGCTTTTCAGGGTGTTCAGGGCGTTGAACAGAAAATGGGGCTGTACTTGCTGGCGCAAAAGGTCGAGCTGCGCCAACACGTTCTCCTCCTTCAGCGCAGCGTTTTCCACTTCTATCTGCTGCTTTTTCCGCTGTGCCTGCATGGCAAAATAGATGACCAATATGACCATGTTGTGGAACAAGCCCCGCAGGAAATAGAACAAAAGATTGCTGCCCGCCTCCCTGAAAAAGCGGTGGACCACGCTCTCCACCACCAGTACGATAACGGCCCCGATAAGGAACGATAGTCCCAAGCGAAAACTGGTACTGCGATGGGAAACAAAGCCGTGCTTGCGCTCCTGGTAGTCGTCCACCAAGAAGTTAAAGCGCCAAATCAGCCATGCGCAGGCGAACACGGCAATGAAATCGGCAGTGGCGCTGCCCGTTTCCGGGTAGTCGCCGAGGGCGAACTGGCGGGCAATCTCAATGCTCGCCAGCACCAGCGCCGACCAAAAGGCGATTTTGTTGCGGTTCTTGAAAAAGTCCATGATGATGAATGATGAATGATGAATGATGAATGATGAATCAGTGACGTGCCAGATTCATCATTCATCATTTATCATTCATCATTTAAAAACTAAGTTTCAACGCCAAGTTCAGCACCCTACCCTCCACGGGGCCCCAGATGGGGGTGAAGACAGGGAAAGTACGAGTACCTGTCACCAAGGCTTCATGTTTGGATTGGCGGGCATCGGTCAGGTTTTCGCAGTTCAGCACCAAGCTGCCCTTGCTGAACTTCCATTGTACCATCGCTGCCACGAACCAGTAATTGGGCACTTTCCGGCCCTCGTCCACGTACTGGTTGGCAGTGCGGGCAGCTTCCACACCCATGCGCCAGTGTTCGCCCAACTCGTAGGCCAGCGTGGCAGCTATTTTATCCTGCGGATTCAAGGGCACGGGCGATTTGTCGCCGCTTGATTTGTCAATCCGTTGCGCCAAGGTATGGTTGTAACCCAGGTAAAGCTCCCAGGCGTCGTAGTGCAGCGTCACATAGGTATCGGAGCCGAGGCTGCGGATGTGGTATGGGGCATTTTGATAGACATAGCTAGATTCAAAAACATCATATCGCTTAAGTTCAAAAGGCTTATTTAAATGCGTATAATAAAATGCCTGGTTGACCTCTACGCCCAGTTTGCCCCAGAGCAGCTTGTGCCAGTTTATATCCATGTTCACACCTTGGGAGCGGTCAGCCTTGATATTGTATGCCATACCCGTTGTAACCCTTAATTCATGCGGTTGCAATACTTCCAGTATATCTGGCACTTTATAACCAGTACCATAAGCCAAACGAATGGAAATGGATTTTTCCGGTTTATAAAAAAAGCCAATCCTTGGCAGCAAGAAGTTGCCAAACCGATTGTGGTGGTCAGCTCGAAGGCCTGTTTCGACAGCCAATTTTTGGGTGATTTGCCAATTATCCTGCGCAAAAAGGCCAATTGTGGTATAATCATGATTTTCAAGTTGCTCATAATCGTCACCCAAAAAACGGTAATTCTCACCCATGAAGTTCGTTCCAATAACTATAGCATGGTTGCCACGCTTCCTCAACATATTTGCCTCATAAAAGCTATTGATTTGCCTGCCACTAAAATCATTGTATGGATAATCGCCTCCTCTGCTGAATAGACTTCCAGTACCCTTTATGGAAAGCGCCCAGTATTTATTTAAATTGCTTTGCAACTGCCCCGCTAAGGTTAGCCGTCGTGCTTTTTCTCTTTGATAGAATCGGGCTGGGGTAAAACTGCTATCGTTTATGATGGCATCAATATCCCCCGACTGGATATGGTTCTCTGAATAAGTGATGCCGAGGTCTGCCTTGGTGTTCCCATCCAGATTCCAAAAAAAGCGGGGGTGAATGAGCCAACGCTGCGCCTGCGGCACCTCGGCGAAATTATCGTCGTTGATGTCCCTTGCCTGTTTGCGGGTGCCGGAAGCCAAGAGGGTGAAGCCGTTTTTCCCCAAGCGCCTACTAGCGAAGCCGTTGACATCCAGCTCGCCCAGCGTCGTTTGGTTGATGACGAAGGTGGTCTTGGGCTTGGCCTCAGGCCGTCGGGTGATGAAATTGACCATGCCGCCGATGGCCCCACCGCCGAAGAGCGTGGAAGCCGAGCCTTTGATGATTTCCACTTGCCGGAGGTCGAGCGGCGGGATGGCCAGCACGTCGAGGCTCCCCGAAAAGCCACCGTAGAGTGGCATGCCGTCCTGCCGCAGTTGGGTATAGGCGGCGTCGAGGCCCTGCATGCGCACGGCGTCGTTGCCGTTCACGGGATTGGTGCGCTGGATGGTGATGACGGCGAGGTCGCCCAAGAGGCTGCCCATGCCGCTGGGCACGAGGCTGGCCTCCTCGTCCAGTTCTTCCAGCCCCAGCACTTCCACTTTCATGGGCAGGTCTTCGATGCGGGAATTGGTGCGGGTGCTGCTCACGATGACCTGCTCCATCTCGGTGCTCGTTTCGGCAAGCTCCACTTCCATCGGCTGCGCCAATGTATAGGGAATAACGACTTCTAGAACCTTGGTTTCATAGCCCACATAGCTGCATTCCAAGGTCAGTTTGCCGTTTGGCAATTGGTGAAAAACAGCCAAGCCATTTTCGTCAGTCAGGGCGCCATTGTCTGTGCCTTGCAATACAATGGTCGCCCCAATCAATGGTGTGCGGTTGCCCATGTCAACGACATGGACTCGTAGTTTTTGCTGCGCAACAACCAAGTTGGGCAGTAGGAATGCGATGAAGACGAACGTGCAAAATTTCATAATCCTTGAATTTTGGATGACGGGTTTTATCGCTGTCTTGTCCTGCAAAATTGGCAAAAACAGCGACAGCTTTTGCGAACTTTCCCTGAAGCGGGCAATTGCGCCTGTGAAGCGGACATGCTGCCTGCTCAAATCCGTTGGGTCGGCCCCCATCTTTGTGGTGTCCAAAGTTTAGTTTTCTAGGCCTCCAACGGACGTAGTTCTTTCAAATCAACAAACGATTCCAAGCCGAGTGCTGCGTGCTTGGAGGCCTGAATGCTAGCTTCAATTTTATTCTTCATATAGGTCATAAGGCATTCGTCGTTGCGCCATTGGTTGTTGCGAAGCAACCAATGGCCAATGGCGGAATTTGAAGGATAAAAGCAGCGATAATTTCAAACTTTAAATCATAAAGCCATGCACAACCTAGAAGTTTATGTCGTCTTGGCAGCCATGTTTGCCAGCATCCTTTTGAATTGGGGCGCACAGCTATTTAAGTTTAAAAAATAGCCCCCAATCAAAAGCAAAGCCTCAAGAACCAAGGATACAAAACCCAATCCTTTAAAATCTTTCAGCCATGAAAAACTTAAAATTGTATATCGTCTTCGCTGCCCTGCTCGGCAGTTTCTTCACCTTGCTTGGTAGCAAATTATTGGAAAGGGACAGCGACCAGACTGCCCAGGCTGGCGGTGGTGCCAACGTGGCCCACCTCGCCAGTCTGTCAAGCGGCACTACCTCGCTGCCCACCGATTTTACCTACCCCTCCGAGCAAACCTTGCCAAAAGTGGTGCATATCAAAGTGACGCAGAAAATGAAGTCGCAAGCCTTTAATCCTTTCGGCAGCGACCAATTGCCGGATGGGTTCGGGCAGTTCTTCAGCCCCTTCCTCGACAGGCGTGCTCCGCAAGATTTGAAGCAGGAAGGCACTGGCAGCGGGGTCATCATCAGCCCGGACGGGTATATCGTGACCAATAACCACGTGGCCGGAGACGCCGACGAAATCGAAGTTTCGCTCTACGACAAGCGCAGTTTCAAGGCAAAGCTGGTCGGGAAAGACCCCTCCACCGACCTCGCCTTGCTGAAGATTGAGGCGAAAGACCTGCCCTTCATCCAGTTCGCCAATTCCGATGAACTGAAAGTGGGCCAGTGGGTCGTTGCCGTAGGAAACCCGTTTAACCTCGAAAGCACCGTGACGGCGGGCATCGTAAGCGCCAAGGGCCGCAGCATCAACATCAATGCCGACAAGGCACCCATCGAGGCGTTCATCCAAACCGATGCCGCCGTGAACCCCGGCAACAGCGGCGGCGCCCTCGTCAACCTCAACGGCGAACTGGTGGGCATCAATTCAGCCATCGCCTCACCAACAGGCAGTTACGCAGGTTATTCCTTCGCCGTTCCGGCCAATTTGGTGGACAAAGTGGTGGCCGACCTGCGCAAGTTCGGCGTGGCGCAGCGGGCCTTCCTCGGCGCTCAAATCCGCACCATTGACGGCGAATTTGCGAAGGAAAAAGACCTGAACGTGACGCAGGGCGTGTGGGTGGAAGCCGTGAACGACAATTCCGCTGCAGAGGCCGCTGGGCTTGAAAAAGGCGACGTCATCACTTCCATCAACGGTGTGCAAGTGAAGGAATCTTCCGCTCTGATTGAGCAGATTGGCCGCCACCGCCCCGGCGATAAAGTCAGTCTCACCTACCTCCGCAACGGCAAGGAACGCAGCGTGGAAGCCACCTTGAAAAATGCCAGCGGCAATACCGACCAAGTGACCGAAATGACCTCCCTTGGCATGGCCTCGCTGGGTGCCGATTTGAAACCGCTCAGCAACGATGAACTCGACAAAATGCACCTATCGCATGGGGTTCAGGTGGAGAAATTGCGCAGCGGCAAACTGAAGGAGGCGGTCGTGAAGGAGGGCTTCGTCATCACCCGGCTGAACAACCAGCCCGTGAGCAGCACGGACGACATCGAACGGATACTAAATGAAAACGATGGCAACGGCTTGCTCATCGAAGGCAAGTACAAAGGTGACGACCGGATGACTTATCTGGGTCTAGGACTTTAGCAGCAGTGTAACTGGTTTATCATAAGCGACGCAATCCTGCTTTATTAAGTGTAAAGTTAGTTTTCTGTAGTGCAGATGTCCCGGAAGGCGGAGTTTAAGGGTTTTGTTTGTGCCTTCGGGGCATCTGTCTTTTTCCTCCCAAAAATGACCAATAACTTTAATCAAATAGCCTATGGTGCTTTAATACAATTTTATTCACCTTTTAAATTTTCAAACCATGAAGAAGTTTTTTGTTCCGTTCGTTGCCCTGCTTTTGCTCGGCACCATCAGCACCAGCGCCCAAAGCACCGCTGTTTCTCCGAAACCTCAGTCCAAACCAACTACCACGGCCAAGGCGACGACCCAAAGCACCGCCGCCCCACAGACTGCGCTGGCAAACAAGCCAACCGCCACGAATGCGACCACTGAGAAGTCAAACGCACAGGCCTCCAACGGTAAACCCAAAAAAGCCCACCATCTTCTCCACAAGAAGAATGCCGCTCAGGCTTCCGCTGGCACACCCGACCAGACCCGTAAAAGGTCTAAATCAAATAAAAAATGATTGCTGAAGCAAAAGTCCATCCCTCCGTGACTTTTCAACCCGCCGTGGCCCTAAGCCCGGCGGTTTTTTATTGGTAAAAAATCTATGGTACGTATCGTAAAAAGCATCTTCGTCGCTGGCATCGCCATTTATATGCTGATTGTTTTCCTTCAAAGGAAACGCACTGAGCGGAAACTAAATCGGCGCCATAAAACGAGTTGAGCATTTATTGTTCCGCCTGTTTGCGGAGCAATAAACAATGCTGGCAATTGGATAACTTCGCCCGAAATTCTATGGTCAATGAAGTTCGAGCATAAAAACCAGCCACTTGCCTCCCACGCCCAGTTCCGCCGCCGGGTGCTGCGGCATTTCTTGAGCGGTTCCGTCCTGATTGGCTTCTCCTTGGCCATCGGAACGATAGGCTATTGCTATTTCGGCCAGCTATCTTCCGTTGTGGATGGATTTTACAATGCCTCCATGATTCTCACGGGCATGGGCCCCGTCAATCCCATGACCTGCCCGGAGGGGAAAATCTTCGCTTCCATCTATGCCCTCTACAGCGGCATCGCATTTTTGACGGCGGTCTCCATTGTCGTAGCGCCCGTACTGCACCGCCTGCTGCACCGCCTTCACCTCGACGACGACAGCCCCTCGCTCTGATGCCCCGTTGCCATGCAAAAAAACAACATCATTCTTTTACTGGGCCTCTTCCTGCTGCTCGACCTGGGCTACTCCTTCTTCCAGCACCTTCACGTGGCGCTCGACGGCGACCTAGCCGCCATCGTCGTGCCCGCCGATAAATACGCCAAGGTGCTGCACGACCCATTCGGTTTGAGCGTGCTCAATGGCGAGCGTTACTGCGCCCCAAACCGCTTTTTCGTGCATGGCCCGATGGTCTGGTTTTTCAGGCAGGTGCCGCAGGCGCTGCAAGCCTTCGTAAGTCCGGTGGAGAGCATCTACCTCGCTTGCGCCATCCTGAAAACGCTGCTGCAATTGGCCCTGATTTGGCTGCTGGCGGCCTTCGCCAATGCCGGGAAAATGGGGAAATGGGAGCTTTTGATGGCAATGGCATTGGTCACGCCTTTTTTCCAGACTTTCGGCTACAACCTCCAGATGGGCATCATCGAAAAGTCCATCACCTACACCTTTTTCTACCCCTTGCCAATGGCCTTCCTGCTGGCGTTTTTCCTGCCTTTTTATCGCTCACGCAATGAGCGGCTGCATCCGTTCCATCATTTTTGGTTGTTGCCCTTGGCAATCGCTTTGCCCTTGAGCGGCCCACTCGTACCCGGCGTTTTGCTGATTCTTTGCCCCGCTGTTTTGCTTTTTTTGGGCTGGCAAGCCTATCAGAAACAGGCTCAAAGGAGCATCGCCATTCGGGCAATGGGAGCACTGCGGGCAATCCCCACGCCATTGCTGTTCTATTTCATTTTGGCTTCGACCATATCGCTTTGGTCGCTGTACGTCGGCAGTTTCAACAGTGAATCGGAAGGCCCGACGGTGGCGCTGGCCAACCGCTACCCTGCCCTGCTCAAGGGCTTGGCCTCCATTTTCACCCTGAAACTGGGCTTCCCGCTGCTCACGCTGGGCATTGCTGGCAATCTTTTTTTGATTGGGAAATTCGCCAACGGCGACGAAAGAAAAGACATAAAACAACTCGGAAAATGGCTTGCCTTCTTCCTCCTAGCCTACCTTTTGCTGTTGCCTCTGGGCGGCTACCGTAGCTACCGCACGCTCATCGTGCGCCATGACACAATACTACCCATTACGCTGGCCTTGGTGCTTTTCTATGCAAAAACGGCGCTTGTATTGCTCCGCAACAATTGGCCACAGCGTCACTGGTACGCATGGGGTTTGGCCGCGCTCTCCTTGGCAGTCACCGCCGCCGACCTGCCCGAATTCGACCACAACGCCTGCGAAAAAGCAGCCTTGGAAACCATTTCCCGCTCCACTGAACGAAAGGTGAAATTGGAAAGCGATTGCCTCGTACTTGCTTGGAAAAAGAAGATAACGCACCCCAACGCCTCCATTTTGAATGCACAACTGCTGCAAATACTGGGGGTGACAAAGGAGGAGCGATTGTACTATTCCGAATGACAGTTTATTTTTTCCACCCCGCAATCTCCTCCAAGAGTTCCACTTGGTATCGCTGTATATCAATCAGAGTTTGGAACTGCTCCTCCATCAACAGGTTGATTTTCTGGTGGAGGTTCCTGATTTCGATTTCAGCCTTGAGGTTCACCATATAGTCGTTTTCGGCTCGTTGGCGGTCTTTCTCTTCCTGCCTGTTCTGCGACATCATGATGACCGGGGCTTGCAGTGCGGCAATGCAGGAGAGTATCAGGTTCAGCAAGATGAAGGGGTACGGGTCGAAGGCTTTCGAAGCCAAGATTATATTGACGACTATCCAGCAGACCAAAATCACGCAAAAAGTGATGATGAACGCCCAGCTTCCACCAAAGGTAGCAACCTTATCGGCAATGCGCTGGCCAGTAGTGAGCGCCTCTGGCCGCTTTTGCATCAGGTTTTTCACGATCAGCTCTTCCTCCTTCATCGCATCATGCACGATGCTGTGCAGCTTTTTGAGGTGCATATTTTCCGTGTGGAGCACAGATGCCAGGTAATGCTGCTGCTTGTCAAGAAGATTGGACATGGTTGCGTTTTTTCTTTCAAAAGTACTCGTTTTGTTAAAATTAACGTGCTTCCATAATTTAAAAAAACAGAGGCGTTTTAAAGGCTCATAATTAATCATTTATTCAAGATGAAACAATCAACTTATCTAACGCTACTAGCGTTGGCCATGCTAGTATTTTCCTGCAATTGCAACGACGATGACAGCGCAGCAAATCCAATTCCTGCCACGAATTATTTACCGCTTACAGTTGGTAATTATTGGGTTTATCAATGGTACAAAATTGATGCATCCGGCAATGAAACCCCATATGGCAGTTACCTCGACTCGGTTTATGTGAGCGGTGATACCCTCATAAATGGGTTCACCTACCATATCTTGGAAGGTAGAGAGTTGAATGTTCCATTCAGGAAATTCTACCGTGATTCCAGTGGCTATTTGGTGAGCACTATCAGTGATATTCCGCTGTTTTCAACCACCTCCACCACCGAGCAGTTGGGCATTGATACCGTATTCGCAGGGCCAGAACCCTTGGCGATGCTCGAATACGCTATGCAAAACCCCACCCCTACGGTTACTGTCCCAGCTGGCACTTTCTCCGATTGCTTGACCACCCTTACCTCCATGACTTCTTTCGAAGACGATTATCCTTATGGGATTCGCACTTACCCCTATCACTATGCCGAAGGGATCGGACGGGTGCAGCACAAGGTTTCCTTTTATGGCTCACCAGATTATTTAGAGAGCAGGCTGTTGAGGTATCATATTGAATAAGGGGTCTTCAAGACCTTGGAAATGCTAACTGTGTGCCTTTATACAGGCAGGTGGAGTGCTGGCGGCGAGGGGGATAAAGGCATGCTTGAGCATTCAATTAATAGTATATTTGACTACGTTTTGCTTTCGATTCGAGCAACAGCTTTCCGAAAGTTTTAGAACTTTCGGTAAGCTGTTGCTCGAATCGAAAGCAAAACTGAATGCAAAAACAACTACTATGGAGAAAACACCACTGTACCCTGGCACATTCTACCATATCTTCAACCATGCCGTTGGCTTCGACGACCTGTTTAAAAACGATGGGAACTTCTACTATTTCTTGGAGAAATACGAAAAGCATATTCCTCCTATTGCTCATACTTTCGCTTATTGCCTCATGCCCAATCACCTCCACTTAGTGGTCAGGATTCGAGAGGTGGATGAACTTTTAGAATTGTTCGCAACCAAAACCAAAAAGCCATCCACAGGGGAACCTATTCTATCAAAAGAACAGAGTCTAGAAAGCATGGATTTTACCGATGAAAGACGGTTCATGGAAGCACTTGTTCCACCGCTGAATTGGGAAAAACTACTCTACTACATCAGCAAGCAATTCGGCAACCTGTTCAGTGCTTATGCCCAAGCCTTCAATAAGCAACAAGGTAGAAAGGGCAATCTTTTCATCAGCAATTTCGAGCGCATTGAAATTGACAGCCTTCAGTACCTGAAAAACTCCATCCTTTACAACCATTTCAACCCCGTACACCATGGCTTTGTGTCAACCCCAACCGAATGGCCGTACTCCTCCTTCAACGCCTTATTGGATTCGGAACCATCCAATTTTCTCTGTAAACGGGAAACATTGATGCTCTTCGATGGCGAAGAAGGATTCATCAACGCCCATCGGGAACGGCCCAACTGGAAAGAGCCGCCTGCTTTTTTCTTGTAGCACCCAAGGTTTCTTAGTTGCTTGTTGTTGAACAGCTTTCCGAAAGTTGCGAACTTTCGGAAAGCTGTTCAACAACAAACAACTAACAAATTATCTTTTTACCCCTTCCCCACCACCAGCGGCAGCGCCCTCGCCCTTCTCCCCGCCGCCTGAATCCACACTACGTACCAGCCCTCCTGCACGTCGCTCAGGTCAATACGGTAAGGCTCCAGCGAGGCGGATTGCACCTCCATCTCCTTCACCAAGCGCCCGGCCCGGTCCACCAGTAGCAGGCGCACGATGCGGCCTTCCACTGAACGCAGGTTCACGTCCACGTAGTCGCCAGCGGGGTTCGGGAAGAGCTTGAACTCGTCGAGGTCATCCCAGAATTCGAGCATCTGCACATTGGAGAAGGCCACCGAGCCATCATCCCGCAGTTGCACGATGCGGTAGTAGTTCCAGCCCGAAAGCGGGCGCAGGTCGGCATGGTAGTAATTGGAAAAATGATCGGACTGGTCTTGGTTTTCCTGCTCCGCAATGGGCGTCCAGACAAAACCATCCGCCGAACGCTCCACCCCATAGCGGACGGCATGTTCGCCACTATTGGTCGTCCAATTCAGTTTTGCGGCAGCGCCATCTTGTTTAACAAAGAGCCGGAACACCTCGCCCGGTGCGCCGATGATGGGGTTGGCGGGCGGGTTCAGCGTCCAAAGTGCCTCGTCGTCCTCTACAGGTGTACCCGATGTGTTGTTTCCTGGACTACTGTCCACATCGGCGGGGCTGGCCGCCTTCACCTGTGTGAAATAGGGCAAGGCCGTCGTGTTTTGCAGGCAAAACAGCACGAGGGTCATTGTTTTGGTCTGGCCTGCGGCCAAACTGCCCACCGTCCACTCGCCTGTCACGAGGTTGTAGCTCGTTCCGGCTGGTGGTGTGTTCGCAGTGTGGGCTAAACCCTGCGGAATTGGCACCGCCAATACCACGCCACTGGCCGCCGCCGTCCCATTGTTTGAAACTGAAATCGTGAACGTTACATCGTTCCAAATCAACAAGTTAGGGCTGCTGGCCGTCAAGGTCACTTCTAGGTCAGGGGCGCTGCCGCCGGGGGCCGTCACCCCGAAACTGCGGGTCACGTCCGCTGCCGGGTTGTATTGGGAATTGCCCGCTTGCGAAGCACGTATCGTCACCGTGCCTGTCGCGCCCGTCAAAGTCACCGTGTTTCCTGATAAAGTGGCCGGGCCACTCACCAAAGTAAATGTCACGGGCAGGCCGCTCGAAGCCGTGGCGGAAATGGTGAACGGCGCATCGGTCGTCACTTTATTGGGTATCGCATTGAAAGTAATCGTTTGGTTCAATAGCCCCGGTGCGCTCACGGTGAAGCTACGTTCAACAGGCGTCGCAGCGTTCCAACTGGCGTTGCCGCTTTGCGAAGCACGAACCGTCACTGTGCCAGTCGTGCCGCCAAGGGTGATGGTGTTCCCAACAATCGTCGCTGGGCCGTTCACGATGCTAAAGCTGACGGGCAAGCCACTCGTTGCGGTAGCGGAAACCGTGAACGGCGCATCGGTCGTCACTTTATTGGGGATGGCATTGAAGGTGATGGTCTGGTCTTGCGGGCCGCTACCGGGCGCTCCGGCTGTCTTGGCCGCCTCGTCGTCTTCATTGGGCGTGGGCGAGGTGCCGTTGTTCGGCGTGGAGTCGTTGTCGGTCGGGCTGGCGGCGCTCACTTGGGCGTAGGCCGTCAGCGGTGCATTTTGCAGCACGAAGAAGGTGCAAGTGATGGTGGCTGTTTCCCCAGCGTTCATCGTGCCTACCGTCCAGACTTGGTCGGTGAAAAGGCCGAAACTGCCCTTGGAAACCGTCACCTCGCTGCCGCCTGTATAGACGACGCTGGCGGGCTTCGGGAAATGCACTTTCACACCCGTCGCCTGTGCCGTGCCTGCGTTGGTCAAGGTGGCGGTGAAACTGATATTGCCCCACTGCGTCACGTTCTGCGCCGAGGAGGTCATGGCCAGTTCGAGGTCAACGCCGCTGCCGCCACCGGGCAGGCTGACCGTGAAACTCCGGTCAACATTCGGGGCGGGGTTGTAGCTGCTGTTGCCGGGTTGCGAAGCACGAATAGTGACTGTGCCGGGCTGCCCCGTTAGCGTAACAGTAGCGCCACTGAGGGTTGCCGGGCCACTTACCAAGGTGAAGGTCACTGGCAGCCCGCTCGACGCCGTGGCCGAGATGGTGAACGGCAAATCGGTCGTGAGTTTATTGGGGATATTGTTGAACAAAATGGTCTGGCTTTGCAGCCCCGGCTGCCCCACGGTAAAACTGCGTTCAACGGGCGTCGCCGCATTCCAGGATGTGTTGCCGCTTTGCGAAGCACGAATGACCACTGTGCCTGTCGTTCCACCAAGTGTCACCGTATTACCGCTGACTGTGGCCGGGCCGCTCACCACCGAGTAGCTTACGGGCAGCCCGCTCGAAGCCGTGGCCGAGAGGGTAAACGGCGCATCAGTCGTCACTTTGTTCGGTATCACCGGGAAGGTAATCGTCTGGTTCTGAGGGCCTTGGCCTGCGCCGAGCGCCACTTTGGCTACTTCGTCGTCCTCGTTGGCGATGCCGGGTGTACCGTTTGCGGGAGTGCTGTCAGGGTCGGTTTGGTCGCAGGCGCTGACCTCGGCCCAGCCCGTAAACGGCGGTGCGGCGAGCAAGTACCAGCCCACCGTCAGCGAGGCAGAAGCGCCCCCGGCGAGGTTGCCAACGTACCAGACTTTGGTTCCGAAATGGTCGAAAAGCCCCTGCGTCACCGTCCATTCCTGACCGCCAACGTAAACCGTGTTGGCTGGAAGTGGGGCGAAAACCCGCACATTGGTCGCTGTGGTCGTGCTGTTGTTGGTGACGGTGAAAGTGTAGAAAATGGAATTGTAAATGCTCGCATTGGCCGGACTGTGGCTGGCCGAGAGCGAGAGGTCAACGCTGCCGCCGCCACCCCCTTGGGTCACGGTGAAGCTGCGCTCAACGGGCGTGGCTGCTGCCCAGTTCGTGTTGCCGCTTTGCGAAGCACGAACTACTACCGTACCAGCTTGCCCCGACAAAGTAATGGTGCTCCCAGAAACCGAGGCTGGCCCGCTCACAATGCTGAAACTGACGGGCAGCCCGCTCGTTGCGGTAGCGGAAATGGAGAATGCCGGGTCGGTCGTCAACTTGTTCGGGATGGCAGGGAAGGTGATGGTCTGCGATTGCGGAGCAGCCGAAAACGGCATGAGGCGCATGCCGGGGATGGGGCGCTCCAAGGTGCCATTCGGTAGCGTCCAGCCGACGGCGAGGTTGTCGCCGCCCGTGCCTTCTTTTGCCAAGGCTTCGATATAATACTGCTGACCTGCGGTCAAGGTGATGAGGGCGGACTGTTGCGAGGGGTATTTTGTCCATTCCTGCGAGGCCGTCCAGCCCGTGACGCTGGCGATTTGCACTTTGTTGGTCGGGCTGCTGGTGGTCGAGAGCCAAAGCTGGCCGTCGTCGTCGCTGGCAATCCAGAAGCGGTACTGCCCCGTGACGGGTGGGCAGATATAGCCCCGCACCCGTGTGCCATAGTTGTCAAGGGCGTCCACGGGGATTTCAAATATGTTCAAGGTGCCAGTGGCATTCGGCGTATTGGCGACGGGGATTTGTGAAACTGCCGTGCCCGTGATGCCAGTCCAACGCTCGAAACTGATGGTTCCCGTGCCGCTGCAATTGCTCGGTGGGGTGACGTTTACCCAAAAGCTGCGCTCCACATTGGTGGCTGGCGCAAAGCTGCCGTTGCCCGGTTGCGTAGCAACGATGGAGACCTTTCCCGGCACACCGAGCAGGGTGACTTGGTTGCCCAAGACCTGCGCTGGGCCTTCGGTCACGTAGTAAATGATGGGCAAACCGCTTGAGGATGAGGCAGTTAGGTTGAACGGTGCATCGCCCACGAGTTTGTCGGTGATAGTTGAAAAACTGATGGTCTGGCTCGTTCCGGCGCAAGCCGGGAAGATGTCTTTTTGATAAGTGTCGCTGGCCCCGGTGGGGTCGCTGACCTTCAGTTTTACCCTATACCAATAGCTGGCGTTGTAGCATTCAACGGGTGTGAGGTTAACGGTGGCCGTGGCCGTGGTGAACGACTGCACGGGGTGGCTATGCTCGTTGTGGTAGAGCAGCACCTCCCAGTTGTAGCTCAATTGACCCGCCGAATGGTTGGCGTCCGTCACGGTGGCACTGAGGCTCACGGGCGTCGTGACCGCAGGATTAAAAGTATTGACTGCGTCAAGGCTCGTGGCCGTGATGTCCGGTGCGCTGTTGTTGATGCTGACGTTAACGGTGGCCGTACTGGTCAGGCTGGTGTTGTCTGTAACGGTGAGGGTGACGTTATAGCCCGTAGCGCTGCTGCCCGGGCTGTAGGTCTTGACGGGGTTTGGCTCGGTGCTGGTGGTGCCGTCGCCGAAGTTCCAGAGGTAGGCGAGGGTGCCGCCGTCCTGGTCGTAGGTGTTGAAGCTGGAGAACTGGACAGTGAGCGGCGAGGTGCCCGTGTTTGGCGAAGCCGATGCAAAGGCCACGGGCGCATGGTTGGTGGTGCCCGTGAAGTTCACCCGACGGATTTGGTCGGGGTAGCGCACGTACCAGATGCCGCCCTGCGTGGGGTGGGTGTTCACGAAGACGCAAGCGCCCGCCACGTCAATGAAATTGCGGACTTCGATGGGGTTGTAATTGGCATCAAAACGGAAGTTCTTAATCCATCCAGCACCGTAGTCGGCGTGGAAATAGGTGTTGTGCCAATCCGGGGGGAATTCGTGGCCGTGGTACCAAACGCCGCCCGTGCTGGCATTTCCGATGAAGGTGTTGCCGGGCAAAGTGGCCGACCCAACGTTGACGATGGAGCCGTTGACGAGACCACGTGCCGCACCCGTGCGCCAGTCCACCTTGGGTTGGTTGTGCGTGGCGGGGGTGTAGGTCGTGTTGTTGTAGCCGGGCTGGAAGGTCATGCCCTCGTATTTCGGCCAGCCGAAGTTCATGCCGGGGGCATTCACCACGTCCATTTCCTCACGGGTGCCCCAGCCCACGTCCCCCAAAAGGAACACGCCGGGATTGCCGTCGGCAGGGTTGTGGCTGCCCGTCTCCGGCACATGGCAGAAGCGGTAGGGATTGCGGACGCCTCTCGCCCAGACTCGGCTTGCAACGGATTTTGGTTGCGCCGCATTCCAATACGGGTTGCTGGGGTAGCCCTCGCCCGTTTGGGGGTTCAGGCGCAGGATTTTACCAGAATAAGAAGTCAACGTTTGGCACCGATAGGCACCGATGTTCATCGCCGAGGTGATGATGCCGTCCGTGATGGCCTGCGACCAATAGGTTTCGGGGTCGCTGCCTTGGTCAACGGCATTGTAGCTGGAGCCGTCGCCCATGCTGGCGAGCAGGGAGCCGTCCTGCCCAAAGGCCAACGAACCCGTGCCGTGGCTCTCGTGGAGGATGGGCGGGCCATCGCTGACCGAGGTGCCGAGCAGCACGAAGCGGCTGTTGGGCACGATGCTGGCGTAGGTGCTGATGTCCACTTGGTAGCGGGTGATGCGCCCGATGGTGGCGTTAAAGTACTCGTTGGTGGTAGCGCTGTACTGCGCCGTGCCGAACTTGAGCAGATGGTGGCGGTCAACGACGTAGAAAAGGTAGATATAGCCGTTGGTGGTGAAATTGGGGTCGAGGGCGAAGCCGAGCAGGCCGAAGTCCCGCCAAGCACCTACCTCCGCCGAGATGTCGAGGAGCGGGGTGGCCGATTTGACGCCATTTACCACCGTCCAGACTTTGCCGACGGTTTCCCAGACGTACATGCGCCCGTTGTTGTCCCAAGTGAAGCCAGCCACTTGGTCCCAGCCACCGAGGTAGAGGTTGTCGGAAAAGCCAGCGGGCTGCGCCCGGAGGTTGTTTTTTGCGAAGAAAAGGAAAATGCCGATGAAGATTAGGAATAGTGGCCAATAGCTGCCACGTGACGATGCAGGTGTTGCTCGATTCATAATTTTGGATTTAGTGCTTTTTCAAAACGGTGTTCTATCGGCGTGCGCCAAGGGTACGGGGGGAGTTTCCAGTCTTAATTTGAAAGGGATGTGAGTGGAGATGTAAAAGCCAATGGCTTTCTAGGAGTCAAAGGTAGTTTTTATTTTGAAAATGCGAAATTTGGGTTGGGTGTGGTGCGGCGTGTGGGCATGGGGTGTGGCGTCATGTAGGCATAGGGCGTTGTATAAACATAGGGCGTTACCCTATGCTATGTATGTAGTCATAGGGCGTCACCCTATGCTAACATATTGCGCCCTTTCAGGGCTACGAGATTGATGCCCGCGCTCATAGCCCTGAAAGGGCGAAATACGATAGCGTGGGGTGGAGCCCCACGAATACGTTAGCGTGGGGTAACGCCCTACGGCCCCCATAAACACCCCACATCCCCACAAAAAAACACCCGCCACACATCACAATTCCAACACAACATTATATTTTTGGCGGGAACAAAATAAACAGACTATGGGACAATCACTCGTCAAAAACTACGTCCACCTGGT
>JADLHE010000444.1 GCA_020848965.1 Saprospiraceae bacterium | reverse complement strand
TCATATTCGAACAGGATTTCATTGCTGACGACCCAATCAAATTCCTTGTTTCTAAAAGCTTGGTAAGGCCAATATTCTGGATTGTGACGTGGAATGGAGGCAATGAGGCAGTTGGTATCTATGACCACCCTCATTTCGTGCGCTGCTGTTCGTTCAGGATATTGTCGAAATCAGCCCTGGTGATGCCTTTTGTTTCGATAGCCTGCGCTACTTCATTTTGGAGCATTTTTTCGTAATAATCCAACAAGAAGTTGCGGATTGCGTCCATGTCTGTAGGGCTAACGGGTCGGCTGAACAACTTTAGCAGCATCAGTTGTACGTCATTCAGGGGAAGTGGTAGTGATGGCTGAGTGGTCATTGAAAGTATTTTTTACAAAATTAGATGAATTCGGTGATTCTTGAAACAGTTGCCCAAAACTTGAAGCGGTTAATCACACCTCCCCCAACAACCACTCCTTCTCCGACACCGCCCCAGCCGCCAAAATCTCTTCCCGCAGTTCATCCAGAGCCGCCTTTTCATGCGTTTCCATCAGCTTTTTGGTAAAAAGGACGAGGTTCAGGTAGTTCTCCCGCACATAGCCCATCACCTTCTTGCGGTGGATGAACTTTTGCATGGCCGATAGGTGGCTGTCCAAGGCGTCCAGTTCGCCCGTTTCATAGAAAATCTTCAGCATCAGCGCCTTGTTGGCGAGGTTGAGCAGCAGGTCGGCGTACTCCGATTTTTGCAGCAGTTGCAGGGCAAGACCGTGCTGCCGACGCTCGTAGGCAAGGCGGGCGAGGTTGAAACTGTACATGCTCTCCCGGTGCTTGGGTTCCAGCTTGTCCCGGAACTCGTTCACGAAGTTTTCCACCCAATCGAACTCCTTGAGCTTGAGGCCGAGCGTCACCACGTTGCGATAGGTGAAGCGGCTGAGGGTGCCGTTGTTGAGGAAAAACGAGCGTTTCAGCCCCTCCCGGTACAGGTCGAACTCATCGGGAAGGTAGGCCGGGTTGCCGAGGTTGTAGTGCCGGATGCAGTAGTTGATGGCCAGCAGGTAGCCGTCGGCGATTTCGTGGGGCGGGAACTTCGAGTGCTCCTCCACCAGCAGCCGTTTCAGTTGGTGGAAATAATCGGGCTGCTCCGGCTGCGTGAGCGCCCGATAGCAGTAATAATAGACGGAAATGGCCGGGATATCCAGCAATTGCTGGGCTTCTACGTGTGCCAGCACCTCGTCCAGCATCCCGAATCGGTAGTCGGTTTTATAGACGGCTTGGTGCGAGAGCAGCAGGCAGGCTTGCCGCAGTTTTTGGGCAAAGTAGGCCATGTCGAGGTTGTCGGTGATGGCTTGGAGGTTGTTCTCGGCGGTGCGGCTGTTGGCGGCGGCGAAGCGGTACTGCTCCATCTGCACATGGTAGTCGTCGGTGAAAAACTCGGCATTGCGCAGCGGCGAATTGGCCTGCACGTCCTGCGCCTCCCGCAGTGTGCGCTCGAAATGCTTGGCCAGGCCCCGCTGCCGATAGACTTCGGCGAGCTTGGTTTTCACCTTCACCTCGTCGGCAAAGAGCGCCGTGTGCACGAGGTATTGCTCCGCAATTTTCATCAAAAAGCTCATGGCCATGCGCACCCGGTGGTCGTCGAAGGGCTGGTCGGGGTAAAGCTGGCGGTGCGCCTCGGCTTTGTCGGGCAGCGGTTTTTCCTCGTTGATGCAATCGAGCAGCAGGTCGAGGAGGGCGGGCACGTCCTGCCGTTGGTTGAAGAACGGTGAGGCGGCCACCTTGCGCAGCTCCCGCTGCTCGGTGCGGCTGAGGGTGCGGAGTAGGGCGATGAGGCGGGAGTCTTGCATGTTAGGGTTGAGGAATGAGGGGTGAGGGATGAAGTGGGACTGCGAACTGGGTCAAGCCATTTTTTTTGAAAACGAATGAACAGGATTTTATTTTATTTAGACAAATTTGAGTTTAAATTCCTTTAAATGCTATTGATTTTGGCATTTAATTACAAAAATTATTTTACAAACCGCTTTTTTTGTACTTGCCCACCCGATTTCCCGCCCGCACATTTGTACCATGAAGTTATATTCACTACAAAACCCGCTTCCCATGATGAGATTATCCAATTTTATGAACGCATTTCAAAAGCTTGCTTTAGTATTCCTACTGGCTGTGGCCTTGCCTTTCGGGGCCAAATCAGAGGTGGGCATTACCATTGTAACCTCGCCAACCAATCCTCAGCCAGGTGATATGGTGAGGGCTGATTTCTTGGTGTATAACTTTGACGAAATGGTTTCAATGCAATTCAGCCTCCATTGGGACCCTGCTCAGATCAGCTACGTCAATCCCTCCAACTTTGAGCTTTCTGGGCTGACTGCTGCAAACTTTGGTACCGGGCAGGCACCCAACGGAACCATTCATATTTCATGGATAGACGTAACAACGTCAGGCGTTAGCATGGCTGGATGCAGTCGGATTTTCAGTCTCAATTTTTTGGCCTTGGGCCAACAAATTTCGCCCATTACCATTGACGACGTTCCAATTCAAATTGAATTTATCAATGTCTCCGAAAGTTTTCTGCCGTTCCAGCAGAATTTAGGCTGCAATAACCTCGGCCATATCACAGGCAATATCTTCAACGACCTCAACGACGACTGCTTGCTCACGGCGGGCGAGGTCGGCCTAGAGGATTGGGTCATCAGCTTTGAACAAAACGGCATACTCAATTACGTCTCCTCCGATGCCAATGGCAACTACTCGGCTTATGTTTTGCCCGGCGATTACGACCTTTCCCTCCATTTGCCCCAAAACAATCTTTGGGCGATGTGCCAGTACGGCATACCCGTGGTAGTGGCTGAAAATCAAACGGTTACCACTAATTTCGCCGCCCAAGCCATCGTGGACTGCCCACAGTTGACCGTTGACATCGCCGCCCCATTCCTTCGCCGCTGCTTTGAGTCCACTTACCATGTGAACTATTGCAACGATGGCACCCTGCCAGCAGCGGATGCCTACGTGGAACTTGTCCTCGACCCCGACCTGAGCTTCGTGACAAGCAGCATTCCGCTTGCTTCGCAAAATGGTCAGACACTCCTATTTGACATCGGTGATGTGGCCATGGGCCAATGCGGCAGCTTTTCGGTGCAGGTCATGGTCAGTTGCGAGGCTGTACTCGGCCAGACGCACTGCACCGAGGCGCATATTTTTCCTGATAATTTATGTGAGATAGAGAGCCAATTGTGGGACGGTTCCATCTTGAATGTAGCGGGCAGTTGCAATGGTGATTCTGTGCATTTCACCATTCAAAACAATGGGGATGATATGCTCACGCCGGTTGGGTTCATCGTCATCGAAGACGATATGGTGAACTTCGAGGGCAGCCCAATCCAACTGGCAGCTGGCGAAAGCTATGTGTTTACCGTGCCCGCCAATGGCTCAACTTGGCGGCTTGAGTTGGATGGAGCGGTTTTCAACCCCTTCAACGATTCGCCCGGCTTGAGCGTGGAGGGCTGTGGTGTCAACGCCAATGGCTCGTTCAGCCTTGGCTTCGTCACACAATTCCCGCAGGGTGCAGAAAACCCGTATATAGACTTAGACTGCCAACAGAACGTGGATTCTTACGACCCCAACGACAAGACAGGCTATCCCAACGGTTATTGTGCGGCACATTATATTGAGCCGAACCAGGACATCGAATACCAATTGCGCTTCCAGAACACGGGAACGGCTCCCGCCATCAATGTGGTGATTCTGGACACGCTTCCGCCATTGCTGAACGCTGCCTCTGTGCTGCCCGGTGCTTCCAGCCACCCGTATGACTTTGAACTGCTGGGCAATGGCGTGGTGAAGTTCACTTTCAACGACATCATGCTGCCCGACAGCAATGCGAACGAGGCGGCTTCGCATGGTTTCGTGAATTTCACCGTGTCACAATTTGTTGACAACCCGAACGGTACAGTCCTCGCCAATCAAGCGGCCATTTATTTTGACTTCAATGAGCCGGTTTTTACGAATACTTATGTACACACAGTGGCTACTGAATTCCTGCAATCGGCCAGTGGTGGCGGCATCCTCACCGTTTCTGGCACTGTGCAGACCTGGTACGGCGAGCCAGTGGAGGGTGCTGAAATGACCTTCACACCTACCTGTCCAACTTATACGGATGAAAACGGCTACTACATTAGCCCCGGACTGAACGCTGGGGAGGTGACCATCATCCCCCGCTTGCAGAACGGCGACAAAAAGGATGGCGTGACGGTGTTGGACATGTTGGTTTTGCGCAAGCATATTGTAGGGTCGCAACCGCTAAATTCCCTATTGCGAATCATAGCAGCGGATGCCAATATGAGCAATTCGGTCACGACTTTTGACATTGTGGAAATGGGCAAAATGGCCATCGGGTTGGGAAATGTTGGTTCTGGAAGCGATTACTGGCGGTTTTTTACAGCCGACTCCGTCTTCACATTGCCTCAACCCCCTTTTTCGGGTGCTACCCCAAGCAATGTCATCAATTTTGACAACCTGACGGAAAGCTTGGACAGCGTGAACTTCTTTGCTGTCAAGCCTGGCAACGTCATCGTCGAAAGCATGGTGGATTCCTCGGAACTGAAGCCGAATTTCTATTTCAAAGCAAATCCCAGTGTTGATGGGCAAATAGCGGTCGAAGTAAAAGCCAACGATTTCAACCACGTGCAAGGCTTTCAGTTTGGGCTTACATGGGATAAAACCATATTAACTTATTCAAGTATTGCACCTGGTGCGCTGGATAACTTCGATTTCGTGAATTCAAGCAACGTAGGCGAATTACAATTGCTCCTCACGGCCATACCAGCCGCCTCCCTTCCCGATGGCACTGTTTTGTTCACCATTGTTTTCGATGCGATTGGTCCAATAGGCACTTCTTCGCTGCTGGTTTTGAATGAAACAATAGTGCCTTTTCAAGTTGTCGTGGAAGATTGCAGGCTTGTAGGGGCTGACTTTGAAAATGCCACTATCAACATTACCAGCCT